>DATKRK010000279.1:0-22327 GCA_035532215.1 Pirellulales bacterium
GTCGCTTTTCGCTCCGCGAAAAAGGCGCCTTTTTCGCGGAGCGAAAAGCGACTTTGGTTGCGGCTTCGCCGCGCTGGGTAATCCGTGGTTAACTTAAAGTCGCAGCAGACTCGCTCGACCAAAGCCGCGCAAGGTGTGTTGATTATTTCGGGAGCAGGTGAATTATGAACGCTCGACAATTGGAAAAGCTGGGCGTGCCGGCCGAGTGCATGAAGGCGGCGATCGTGGCGATTCGAAGCGCCGCGGAGGCCGGCGTGCTGCGCAGTCTGGATGTCAAGCAGACGATCAAGGACGTGCTGGAAAGCCCGTCGGCGCACCTGGACGACGCGCACTTCGGCGCCTTCGCCCAGGCCGTGCTCGAGGCCGGCGCTCCGGCGCCGGCGAAGGAGCCGATTGCGTACCGCACTTGGGGCGCGGGCGGAATCGAGCCGGAATCGCACGTGCAAATGCGGCACGCGTGCGAGCTGCCGATGGCGGTCGGCGCCGCGCTGATGCCCGACGCCCACGTCGGTTATGGGCTGCCGATCGGCGGCGTGCTGGCGTTGGAAAATGCCGTCGTGCCGTATGCCGTCGGCGTCGATATCGCCTGCCGCATGAAGCTCTCGGTGTTCGACATGGCGGCCGAGACGCTGGCCGACCGCCGCCGCTTCGATCTCTTCGAGCAGGCTCTGGAAAAGGGCACGCGGTTCGGCGTCGGTTCGGTTCACGAGAAACCGCAGGAGCACGGCGTCATGGACCAAGACTGGTCGGTCACGCGCGTCACGCGCGAAAACAAGGACAAGGCTTGGAAGCAGCTCGGCACTTCGGGCTCGGGCAATCACTTCGTCGAGTTCGGCTGCCTGACGCTCGCAGAAGCGGACGAGGAGTTGGGCCTGGCCGCCGGCGAGTATGTCGCGCTGCTCAGCCACAGCGGCAGCCGCGGCGCGGGGGCGGCGGTTTGTTCGATCTACAGCGGCATTGCGCGCGCAACGCTGCCGAAGAAGTACGAGTCGCTCGGCCGGCTGGCCTGGCTCGATCTCGATAGCGAAGCGGGCCAGGAATATTGGGCCGCGATGAACCTGATGGGCGACTACGCCGCGGCGAACCACGACGTGATCCACCGGCTCGTCTCGAAGCTGCTGGGCGCCAAGATCGTGGCCGGCGTCGAGAACCACCACAACTTCGCCTGGAAAGAGACGCACGGCGGCAAGGAAGTCGTCGTCCACCGCAAGGGCGCCACGCCCGCCGGCCAAGGCGAACTGGGCGTGATTCCCGGCTCGATGGCCGATCCGGCGTACGTCGTGCACGGCAAGGGTTGCGCCGAAAGCCTGAATTCGGCGTCGCACGGCGCCGGCCGGCGTATGTCGCGCACCCAGGCCAAGCAGAAGTATGCGTGGAACGCCGTGAAGAAGAATCTCGAACAGCAGGGCGTGCGCGTGCTCAGCGCCGGCGCCGACGAGGCGCCCGGCGTCTACAAGAACATCGACGACGTGATGCGCGAGCAGCAGGACCTGGTGGAGATCGTGGCCCGGTTCGACCCGAAGATCGTCAAGATGTGCGGCGACGGAAGCCAGGCCGAGGATTAGTAGGGCGCGAGCCATGAACAAGCGACTCGTCACCGTCAGCAAGTTCTTGAGCAAGCATCTGCGGCACGAGCCGGAGACGCTCGGGCTGCGCCTGGCGACGGGCGGGTGGGTTCTGGTCGAAGACGTGCTGGCCGGCTCCGCCATGATCGGCTTTCCGATCAGCCGCGAAGAACTCGAATGGGTGGTCGCCGAAAATGACAAGCGGCGGTTCGCCTTCGATGAAAAGGGGCTGCGGAATGGGCCAATCAGGGGCATTCGGCGGAAGTCGACCTGCAACTCGCAGAGGTCGATCCGCCCGAGCGGCTATTTCATGGAACCGTGGCCCGGTTCCTCGATGCGATCATGGCCGAAGGCCTGAAAAAAATGAACCACCACGACGTACACCTTTCCGCGGACGTGCAAACCGCCGCCAAGGTCGGCCAGCGACGGGGCAAGCCGCTGATCCTGGCGATCGACTCCGCGAAGATGGCGGCCGACGGCTTCAAGTTCCGCCTATCCAACAACGGCGTCTGGCTCACCGACCACGTGCCTCCGCAGTACATTCGGCGGGCTTGATGGCCCCCGTCGTCGCTCCTACGAAAAACACTCTGCGGAGGGCCGGGCGCCCTCGCCCGGCAAATGCCAGACGGGCGGAGGCGCCCGTCCCTCCTAACCCACCACTTCAGGCCACCGATTGCAACGGGGCGGCGGCGCTAGCGAGCGACGCGAACAGCCGACGCTGCATTTGCTCGGCGAGTGCGGCCCGCTGCGCCCGCTCGGCGGCCGGCCAATCGCGGCTGACGAACGCGGCCTTGCGGGCGATTCCCTCGCGCCGCCGTTCAAGCGAACTGGTTCGACGCGTGCAGTTCTTCAATTTCAGGGTGGACGAAGTGGGCATGGTTGCCGCTCCTGGTAAGTTGTGTTCGTATCGTGACTTGCGAACGTTGGAACACCGAGGCGTCGCCGCCGGGCCGCCGAGCACTTGCTTGGCGACACCCCTTTATGCAAAGCACGTGCCAAGATCGCGCTTCGTGTAATGAATTCTTACGAAACCCGGCAATTAGGGCGTTCCGCGGCCAAAAGCGGTCGCCGCGAACCTTGTCCATTCGATTCAAATCCATTCAAGCTGAGCGGCATCGCGAAGCCATCGACTTCAAGCGCGCATCTCTGTGCTCATACGCACGTTCTTTGTCTGCGGAAGGCCCGCGAAAACCAGGCCCCTTCCAAAGCTTGACCCAAGGCGCCTCGCGACCCTAGATTGCTGTCATGCGATCGATGGCTGCTTATGCGTTGGCGGGGCTGCCGGCGGAATCGCCCCCGATGGCGGCGCAGGAGGGAGCTGCGCGATTTGGAAATCAACTCCGCTCGCGGTCGGCGGTTGCGATTGCGGTCGGCCTGCTCGTTTGGGCTTACGTTCCGGCGGCGGCGACCGAGCCGCAGACGGCGACGCCGGTATTCGAGCGAGAGGTGCTGCCGATCCTTTCGGCCCACTGCCTGAAGTGTCACGGCTTAGAGGCTTGCAAGGCAAGCCTGGATTTGCGAACCGCCGGCTTAATCATGCGCGGCGGCGACAGCGGCCCGGCGATCGCGGCCGGCTCGCCGGGAGATAGCCCGCTTTATGCCCGCATCGCCGATCGTTCGATGCCGCCGAAAGGCGAGTTGCCGCTGGACGACGAAAAGATCGAGATTGTTCGCCGCTGGATCGCCTCGGGGGCCAACGCGGCCGGCGGCGAGCCCGCGCTCGGCGCCAGCGAAGCTCCGGCCGTCAGCGAAGAGGACCGCAGCTACTGGGCGTTCCAAAAAGCCCGCCGCCCGGCGGCGCCGCCGGTGCGAGACGGGGCCCGCGTGCGTTCGCCCGTCGATGCCTTCGTACTCGCACGACTGGAGCGGCAGGGCCTGGGCTATTCGCAGCCGGCCGCTCCACGGACGCTCGTTCGCCGGCTGCATTTCGATCTGACCGGCCTGCCGCCTTCGCCCGAAGAGATCGAGCAGTTTCTGGCCGAATGCGCCGCCGCGGGCGAGGAAGCGGCCTACGATCGGCTGGTCGAGCGGCTGCTGGCGTCGCCGCACTACGGCGAACGCTGGGGGCGTCACTGGCTCGACGCGGCCGGCTACGTCGACGTGAACGGCTCGGACAACGACGCGGCAATCATCAAGATCGCCGAGAATAAGTGGCTCTATCGCGACTACGTGGTCAAGGCGATCAACGACGACAAACCGTTCGACCGTTTCTTGACCGAGCAGTTGGCCGGCGACGAGTTGGTCGATTGGCGCAAGGCCGAGAAGTTCACGCCCGAGATTCGCGAGTCGCTCGTCGCCACCGGCTATTTGCGCGCAGGCATCGACGACACCGACCAGAAAGAGCTGAACACGGCGCTGATCCGCTATCGCGTGCTGCACTTGACGATCGACGTCGTCGGCTCCGGCTTGCTGGGGCTCACGACCGGCTGCGCCCGCTGCCATTCGCACAAGTTCGATCCGATCCCGCAACGCGACTATTACCGCCTGATGGCCGTGCTCTCGCCGGCCTTCAACCCGCAATCGTGGCTGCCGCTCGACCAGCGTTTTCTGCCCGACGTTTCGCCGGCCGAACAGCGCGCGATCAACGAGCACAACGCCGCGCTGGATCGGCGGATCGAGCCGCTCCAGGCCCAAATGGCGGCGATCGAAGCGGCGCAGCGACAGCGGCTCGTTGACGCCAAGCTCGCCGCGCTGCCCGAACCGATTCGCGCCGACGTGAAGGCGGCGATCGAAAGGCCGGCCGAGCGGCGAAACGAGGTGCAAAAGTACCTTGCCGGCAAGTTCGAGTCATCGTTGAAGGTCTCGCCGGAAGAAGTCGCCGCGGCGCTCGGCGCCGACGACAAGGCGACAATAGCCGGCTTGCAGACGCAAATCGCCGCGTCGAACGCCCAAAAGCGGTCGTGGGGCAAATTGCAAGCGACCTGGGACGTCGGCCCGCCGCCGGAAACCTTTTTGCTGCGGCGCGGCGATCACGAGACGCCCGGCGCCGAGGTCGAGCCGGGCTTTCCGAGCGTGTTGTGCGACGACGATGGGGCGATGCGAACCGCGGATGCGGTTGGCGAGACGAGCGGCCGCCGGTTGGCCCTGGTGCGCTGGCTGACCGATCCCGATTCGCGAGCCGGGGCGCTTGCGGCGCGGGTGCAGGTCAATCGCGCGTGGCAGCGATTGTTCGGCGAAGGGCTCGTCGCCACCACCGAAAACCTGGGCCGGAGCGGCGCTCCGCCGACGCATCCCGAGTTGCTCGAGTGGCTCGCGGCGGAGTTCATCGACGAGGGCTGGCGCATCAAGCCGCTGCTGCGCACGCTGGTCCGCTCATCGGCTTATCGTCAGGGCTCGTATCGCACTTCCGGCGCATCGGACGCGAAATCCGACCCCGAAGCCGTCGATCCCGATAACCGGCTGTTGTGGCGCATGCGGCTGCGACAGTTGGAAGCCGAGGCGGTGCGCGACGCGATCCTGGCGGCCAGCGGCGCGCTCGACCGCACGCTGGGCGGCCCGCCGGTCGAGTTAGAGAATCGTCCGGACGGGATGGTCGTGATCGACGAAAAGAAGCTGCGCACGCCTTCGAGCAAGTGGCGCCGCAGCCTGTACGTGCTGGCCCGTCGCAATTATCACCTTTCGCTGTTGCAGGATTTCGACCAGCCGGCAGTGGCCACGAATTGTACGCGTCGCACGCCGTCGGCCGTGGTCACGCAGTCGCTCACGCTGCTCAATGACGCCTTCCTGTTCGAACAGGCCGAGCGCTTCGCGCGGCGCGTGGTCGCGGTTTCGCCCGCTGCCGCGAGCGCGGCGCAGGTCGACGCGGCGTTTCAGATCGCCCTGGGGCGGCCGGCCAAGCCGATCGAGGTCGACTGGGCGGTGGAGTTGCTGGCGCGGCAGGCCGAGCGATTCCGGGCCCAGCAATTGCCGGCCGAGGATGCGAATCACAAGGCGATGGCTCAGTTGTGCCATACGCTGTTGGCAACCAACGAGTTTTTGTACGTCCCCTAGCGAGCATTTTCGATACGGTCAGGGACTTGTCATGTCGCAAAACAAATCGTCGGGTCCGTCGCTCTCGCGGCGCGAACTGTTGCGGCTTTCGGGTCAGGGGCTGGGCACGCTGGCGCTGGCCTCGCTGCTGAACTCGGAGGGCTTGCTGGCGAACGATGCGACGTTCGATAGGGCGGGCGCCGACCTGCGTCCCAGACTGCCGCACTTCGCCCCGCAGGCGCGGGCCGTCGTGATGTTCGTGCAAAACGGCGGTCCCAGCCAGATGGAACTGTTCGATCCCAAGCCGGAATTGAACCGCCGCGAAGGGCAGGTCCACGGCGAAAAAGTCGAGATGTTCCAGCCGGGCAGCGAGGGCAACAAGCTGTTGGGCTCGCCGTTCAAGTTCTTCCCGCGAGGCCTGTGCGGGATGCAGCTTTCGGAAGTGATCCCGCACCTGGGCTCGATCGCCGACGATTTATGCCTCGTGCGCTCGATGTACAGCGAGCACAACAACCACACCGAAGCGCTGGTGCTGTTGAGCACGGGCAAGATCTTCCAGGGCCGGCCGGCGCTGGGCAGTTGGGTCAGCTATGCGCTGGGAACGGAGAATCAGAACCTGCCGGCCTACGTCGTGCTGCGCGACCCGGCCGGCTACAACACCAGCGGCACGCTGCTGTGGCAAAACGGCTGGCTGCCCGCGCTGTACCGCGGAACCGAGTTCAGCTCGCAAGGGGCGCCGGTGTTGAACCTCGAGCCCGCGGCGCCCACGCCGCCCGACGTGCGTCGCGACAATCTCGACCTGCTCGCCCGGTTGAATGAATTGCACCGCCAGGCATACCCGCACGAAAGCGCGCTTGAGACGCGCATCCGCAACTATGAACTGGCCGCGCGGATGCAGTTAGCAGCGGGCGAGGCCTTGGATCTGAGTCGCGAGACCGCAGCCACGCGCAAACTGTACGGTCTCGATCAGCCCGTCACCGCCGGATATGGCACTCGCTGCCTGATGGCCCGGCGGCTGATCGAGCAGGGCGTGCGGTTCGTGCAGATTTACCCGCCGGTCGGCCAGCCTTGGGATGCGCACGGTAACGTCAAAGACGAGAACGAAAAGATTTGCGCGCAGACCGATCTGCCAGCCGCGGGACTCATCACGGACTTGAAACAGCGCGGCTTGCTCGACGAAACCATCGTGCTCTGGAGCGGCGAATTCGGCCGCCTGCCCGTCTCGCAGAACGGCAAGGGGCGCGACCATAACCGCAACGCCTTCAGCCTGCTCGTGGCCGGCGGCGGGTTCAAGGCCGGCCATGTCCACGGGGCGACCGACGAGGTCGGCTATAAAGCGGTCGAAGCTCGCGTGAGCGTTCACGACCTGCACGCCACGATGCTGCACCAGTTGGGCCTCGATCACAATCGCCTGACCTATCGCCATCACGGTCGCGACGAAACCTTGACCGACGCCCCGGTCAGCGACGCCCGCGTCGTCGCCGAATTGCTGGCCTAGCCCGGATTATTCATCAGCCCACACTAACCCGAAGCGCAAGCGAGGTGGAGCAATCGCCTTACCTCGCTAGCGCTTCGGGTTAGTGTGAAGCGCTTTGTCGAGCATTCTCGGCGCTGATGAATAATCCGGGCGTAGCAGGCCGTTATCCGTCATGGGCATAAACCATAACCCGCCTGAGGCAGCGAATTCCTCCGGCGATTGCCGCGGGCATTTCCCTGCGATTGGGATGCACTCTCATGAAAATCACCGCCATCGAGATCACCGTCGTCGAGATTCCGCAGACCCCGCTCATCGCGCCTTATCGCTCGCACATCCGCAGCAGTTCGACGACGCGCAGCGCGATCGTGCGGCTCGATACCGACGAGAACCTCGTCGGCTGGGGCGAGTTCAACGTGAACTTCCTCGCAGGGATTAGCGCCGGCCGTGTGCAGGCCGAAGCCGCGGCGTGGCTCGTCGGCCGCGATCCGCTCAACGTGGCGGAGTTTCATCGCAGTTGCCCGCTGGAACTCCGGCTGAAGTCGGGCATCGAGATAGCGATGTGGGATCTCCGCGGCAAGGCGGCGGGCCAAAGCGTGGCCGTGCTGTTGGGCGGCGTGATCCGGCCGGAGGTGGAACTGGCGGCCTGCATGGGCATTCAGCCATACGAGCGGGCCGGCGAAATGGCCGCCTATTACGTGGAGCAAGGCTACAGCACGCTCAAGACGAAGGCGGGCGCCGACATGGAGGAAGACCTGGCGATGGTCCGCGGCGTGCGCGACGCGGTCGGCGACCGCATCAAACTGCGGATCGATCCCAACCGGGCCTATTCGCCTGAGCAGGCGGCCGAGTTGGCCCGGCGGCTGGAGGAGTATGAGCTGGAATATCTCGAACAGCCGATCATGGCCGAGCCGCTATCGGATGCGGCCTGGCTACGGCGCCAATCGCGGACGCCGATCGCGCTCAACGAAAGCGTCACCGACCCGGCCAGCGTTTGGCGGATTCTGCGCGAGGACGCCGCCGCGTTCATCCTGCCCGACACGCCGCAGGCCGGCGGAATTTTGCCGTGCGTGAAGATCGGCGACATCTGCGAGGCGGCTGGCGTGCCGTGCATCATGCACTGTGGCCACGATCTCGGCCCGAAGACCGCCGCCATGGTTCACGTAGCCGCCGCTTGTCCGGCGTACAGCCTGGCCAACGACAGCACCTATTACGGCCTGGTCGAAGACGTGTGCCTCGAACCGCTGTCGATCGTTCGCGGCAAGATCGCCGTGCCGAGCAAGCCGGGCCTGGGCGTCGAATGCGATCCGGAAAAGCTGCGTCGGTATGCGGTGAGGGAATAAGGCGACTGCGGCAAGGGCTGCGTCAAGTATCGTACGGCGTTATACTCGCAGGCCGACACCGGGCGAGAATCGTCGGTTAGGTCGAAGCTGAATCGTCCGAAGGCTCGGACTTGCGATCGTCCGCCTGTTTCGTGAGCCGCTCGATAAGTTCCGCCGCGTCGGCGATGGTTCGGATGCGGGCGGCTTCTTCGGGACTAACGACTATGCCGAATTCATCTTCGAGTTCCATCACCAGTTCGACGACGTCGAGCGAATCGGAACCGAGCGATGCTTCGAGAAATTCGGGAGAATCGGCGGGCGGGACCCTGCTGGCGCCGAAGATGCGGGCCAAGAGATTACGAATTGACTCGATCAGCGATGCTTCGTAGCAATGAACGCCTTCCGGCGAATCGCAGAACCACAGCAGCGTGCCGCACTGCGGGCAAGGCGCGTCGCCCAGCGGCAACGATGGCTCGATGCACACGCTCTCGCCGCACACCGGGCAACGGTTCGGCCGGCCTTCGGGCGTTCGCGATGAAATTGTTTCAGGCATCGGCGGCGTACTGGGCGATTGGCAGCTAGCCTTTGTGCGGCGGCGGCGGAGGCGGGACGGGGTAAATTACGCGAGGCTGACTGGGAGCGGATGGCCCGACATGCGGCGTCGCATCGGCGGCCCGCGACGGCGAAAGGCCGCTTGTCTGATTGTTCGCTTGGTTGCTCGCGGTGCGCGGCGGAGGCGGCGCGGCGACCTTGACCTGCGCGGTCTGGCCGGGCTTGATGGCGCCGGGCGGCGCCGGGGTCGCAGGACGCTCGCTACGGGCCGGCGGGGGCGGCGGAACGGCCATGCCGCCCGCGGGCTGCGAAGAGTCCGCCGAAGGTGCGCCTGGCCGAGCGGCGGCGTGCGAAGCTCGCACGATCACAGTCACCGCGCCAACCTCCTGCTGGTGTCCGTCCGTCACGACGCTGGAGGTTTCGGTCGCGTAGTCCACGCACCGCACTTCGCCTTCTTCCAAGCGGTATTGATAGGCCACTGCTCGGGCGCCGCGGGCGTAGACCTGGCAGGCTCGGCTGTCGCCGCCGATCCGCACCGGTTCGGGGCCCAGGCTGACGGTGATCGTTTCCTTGGCGCCGTACCTCACTTCGAGCCAGGCTTGACGGTAGGCGGCTTCGAACAGCGCCAGCATCAAACCGATCGCGCCGCCCAGGATCGCCGCGCCCAACAGCGCGCCGACCACGGCGCCCAGCACGAGCGCCAGAACGAACGCAATTCCGCCGGCCGCTCCGCCAATCGCTCCGCCGAGGGTCGCGCGGCGGCGGTCGAGATTCGGAATGAACAGCGCCAAACCTCGCCCGACCAGGGTGCCGAGGATCGTCCACCCGACAATCCGGCCCAGCGGCGCCACGGTCCACGCCAAGACCGGTCCGACCACCGGCAGCGAGGCGCTCGCGCTGGCCAAAGCGTAGGGCAACTGTCCGACGGCGCCGCCCAACACGCCCGCCGCAATGCCGCCCAGCGCGGCGACCGCGGCTTCGCGGGAGGTGAAGGCCGCTCGATGGAGATACAGATTCTGCCCGGCCGCCAGAGCCAGCGAGGCGCCGAGCGCGGCCAGCGCCGTCCAGCCGGCCGTGCGCGCCAGCGACTGCCAGAACCCGGCCGACCGCGACGCGGCTTCGACGAGCGAGCCGCCGTAGATCGCCTTTTCGGCCTGCTTGAAACCTTCGTCGAAACTGCCCGAACTGGTTTCGAAGACCAATTTCGAATCGCCGGTGATTTGCCCAAGGTATTTCAGGTCGGCGTCGCCCGTGCCGATGGCGACGATCTTCAACTCCTGCTGCCGGCACGCCTCCGCTGCGGCCAGCGCCGCTTCGGCGTTATCGGGCTGGCCGTCGGTGAACAGCAGAATGCTGCGGGGGGCGTGGCCGGCATCGGACGACTTGGTCAGCTCTTCGGCGGCCGCTTTCAGACCGATCGCCATCGCCGTGCCGCCGCGGTCGTCGAGTTCCTCGATCGCTCGGCGAAGTTCGGCCTGATCGGAGGTCAAGCGGGCGGCGCGATGCACTTGCGTTCCAAAGCCGAAGACGGCGATCCGGTCGTCGGGCGAGTTGTGGCGGCCGACGAAATCCTCGGCCGCGGCTTTCACTTCATACAGCTTTTGCCCCACTCCTTCGCCCGGTCCGCCGCCGTAGTACATGCTGCCCGAGCAATCGATCAACAAACAGACGGTTTGCGCAGGGCTCGCCGAGCGCGTGGCGGCCAGCAACAATTCGCCCACGGCGGCGCCCAGCAGGCAGCCCACGGCGCCGACGATCGCGAACCGCGCCAGCTTCGGATCTTTCAGCGATCCGGCCCAAGCAGAGAAGTCGATTGGAGGCATTGCGCGGCGCCTTGAAATTCTTGCCCGTCCGGCACGGCCGGCGGACATTCGCCGGCAAAAAAAACGACTTCGCCTGCGGCGCCGCGACCCGTCACGCTTTAGTCTAACTCAAGCGACGACGAGTTGCATCTCGCGCGAATTGAACGGCGGTCGTGTGATTCCCGAACAACTATCGGCTACAATGTGTCGCAGGCCGGTGCGATCCGTCCGCGCGGGCCGTTTTCTCGCGAACCCCGCGCCGCCGCCTGCCCCCTTGGTGATCCAATGATGTGCTCCTGCTTACTCAGCGTGGCGTTGCTCTTGGCGGCTGCCGACGAGGCCGTTGTGCAGATCCCGCAAAAGCTCTACGTGGCCAATTCGGCGGGCAACGACATCCATGTCATCGACACGGCCACGAACCGAGTGATCAAGCGAGTCGAGGTCGGTCCGCAGCCGCACGGTCTGGCGGCGACCGCCCGCGGCGACCAGCTTTTTATCACGATTGAGAACACCGGCGGCAAGGCGGGCGAACTGTTGTGGTTCGATCCGGCGACCGATACCGTCACCCGGCGGATGACGGTCGGCCCCCGGCCGAACGAACTAGCCTGCACGCCCGACGGTCGACTGGCGTACATCCCTTGCGACGATGCCTCGTGGTGGGTCGTCGACTTGGAACGGGCCGAGGTCGTGACCAAGATCGCCACGGGCGGGCGTCCGCACAACACGCTCTGCTCGTCCGACGGCCAGCGGATGTACCTGGGACCGAAGGGCTCGTATCACGTGCTGATCGCCGACGTCCGTTCGCACCGCTTGATCGGCGAAATCCCGCTTTCCGACGCGCCGCGGCCGATCGTGCTCTCGCACGATGAACGGCGGCTGTATGCCAACGTCGATACGCTGATCGGCTTCGAGGTCTGCGACGTCGCGGCCCGCAAGGTGATTTACCGCGTCGAGGCGGACGTGCCCGCCGAACTGCTGCGCCAACCTAGCCGCAGCCACGGCATCGGGCTGACTCCGGACGAAAAAGAACTCTGGATGTGCGACGTGTTTCACGACCGGACGTACGTGTTCGACATTACCGCCGAGCCGCCGCGCCAGGTCGTGACGATCGTGATGCAAGGCGGCGGTTATTGGATGTGCTTTTCGCCGGACGGCCGGTTCTGCTACATCAGCGAGCGGAAGGGCAGTACGGTGGCCGTCATCGACACGGCCACTCGCCAGGTCGCGGCTCGGATCGCCGTCGGCCAGGTTCCCAAGCGAGTGCTGGTCGTGACCTTGCCCGGCGCGGCCGAGCAATCGCCGACGGCGAACCGGCGATAAACCTCCGATCGCGCTCTCTCCCCAGGCAAGCCGGGTGCGCGGCCTCAGGGGAGAGTGCAATCGCGAGGCCCGCCTCACGGCAGCGGTCGTCGCACGCCCCCCATCAACAGACTGACGATGAACAGCACGAGGAAGACAAAGAACAGGATCTTTGCGATCCCGGCGGCGCCGGCGGCAATCGAACTGAAGCCAAGCACGGCCGCGATCAAAGCCACGATGAAGAACACAAGCGCCCAATACAACATGACGATTCTCCTCTGTTTTGCCCCTTGATCGTGTGACCGCCTCCGTCAGCACACTTCGAGTAGTACGCGGCCGAGCCAGCGACCTCAGCTTTCGGACAGCGAAATCGGCTCGGCGCCGCACTCGAACAAGATGCGCTCGGCCAAGGCCAGCTTCTGCCGCTGAGCCTCGCTATGGTCTTCGGCGTTTTCCATGCTGCGTCCTCCTTGCAGGTTCGAGTCGCTTGAGTGCTGCAACTAGCCGTTCAATGTAGACGCGGCATCTTGCCGCGTTGCCGTTCGAAAGCGGCAAGGATGCCGCTTCTAAGTGAGTGCAGGTAACATGCCAATGAACGCTTTTTCACGAGAAGTTGCGAAAGAGGCGGAATCAGCGGCTGCGCAGCATGCAAGGTTTCATCGGCGATATCGCTTGCTCGCCGCGGAATTTGGGAAATCATGCCGCTTTTGGAAGTCGGCGGGCGCCCCGACAAGCGGTCGATCAAGTTGACTTGTCGCCAACCAATGCGAAAAGACGATCAACCTCGGATGGATGTAGTGGCCGAATAAACAATAAGCCCCTGGCGCCGCCGCGGCGACGCCAGGGGCCAAACAACGAGTAGTTTTCCCGATGCCGGCGTGTTTAATCCTCGTAGTCGTTGTTGCGGCGGCTGCCGCCTTGATAACCGCCGCCGTTGCGGCCGTCGAGGTAATCCTCCCGATCGTACCGCTGGTTGGGCGAGCGCGTCATGCGGTAGCCGCGCTCCTGCTCTTCCATCGCAAACACGTCGCTGGGCGACTCGAGCGTCGCTCGAATCGTTCGCCTTCGGCCGTTGCGGTCGATCGCCAGGCGGATCTGTTCGCCAGCATCCATGCGGGAAAGCACGCGCAACAAGTCCTCGGTCGATTGAATCTCGCGTCCGTCGACGGCGACGATTTCATCGCCGGGGCGCAAGCCCGCCTGGTCGGCCGGGCCGTCGCGATAGACGTAGTCGATCGGCACGGGGCCTCGCGCCTCTTCATCGAGCGTCACGCCCAGCACGCCGCGACGATTGCGGCGATACGGTGCGAAGCGGTCCTCCTCTTCGCGATACCCTGGCGGCGCATTGCGGTAGTTGGGTTCATAGAGCCGATTGTTGTCGCTGAACCCGCGTTCGTTGTAGGTCTGCGTGCCGTAGGAACCCTGAGCACCGTACCCCGGGCCATCGTCGCCTTGACCTTGATTTCCATAACGCGAACCGTATCCTTGGTTGCCGTATCCGGAATCGTAGTAGCCGCCTCTCTGGCGCGCATAACCTCGGTTGTCCGGGTAGCCTCCCCTGCCATATTCGTCCTCGTACCAGCCTGGGTTATCGTAGGCCTGCGGATTTCGGGAGAAGTATTGGCGGCGGCGGCGGTCTTGGTTCCGCGAACTGTACTGCTCCGCGTTCTCGCCGAAGACTTCTGCTCGCGAAGCGAGCTTGGCGGGCAGCGTTTCGAGCGTGCCGTCGCGGAGCACGCCAATTTTGATTTGCTCGTTGTCGCCGGCCCGGCGCACGGCGGCGGCCAACTGCTGGGGCGTGTTCACGCGCCGCCCGTCTACCGAGAGAATATCGTCGCCGCGGCGTAATCCAGCGTCATCGGCCGGGCTATCGGGCGCCACGCGGCGAATCTGCAGGCTGTTTGAACCGAAAAACACCACGCCCAACGCCGCCTGATACTGCGCGTTATTGTAATTTCCGCTTAGCGGCTGCGAGTCGCGGTCGTTGTCGCCGCGGTCGTTGTCACGGTCCTGCGAACGGTTGCGATCCGCGTCTCGATCGTTGTCCGAGTCGCGAGCAGCGCTGGACGACGACGCGTTCGCATCGGAATCCTTGGAATCCTCTTGGGCCTGGGCGGCGCCGGTCGCCAACAACAGCGCCAATCCGGCCGCCGTAAGCGGACACACGGCGGGCTTGAGCCATCGGAACGTCGTACTTCGCATGATACTTCCTCCGTAAAGAAGCAGGTACACGGTCGGCTCCGCGCGGAGAACGTCTCCTAACGCAGAGCGAACCAAGAAGCCGGGCATGAATCGAGACGTCGCGCGGCCCTTCCAAGGACCGCGATCCGGGCCCGCCCTGGGCAAAGAAGGCGCAAGAGACACCCCAGCAGCATCGCTGCCGCCAAGGCAGGTTCTTCGCCTGATTGAAAGCCGCCTATGGCAAGGCGGCTCCACTTCGTAAAACATACAGGCGAGACGGAAAAGAGTCAACGATCGGTTCGGCGGCGCCCGGGCGTTGCCGAAATGCTTTTGAGAACTTTCCCCCTGCAAGCTATAGTGGATAAGCAAAACCGGTTTTAACGAAAGTGACGAAAGTGACCCGACATAGATGCTCTCAGGCGGTCTGGCTGGCGGCCTGTTGGATGGCGGCCATGACGCACCCGGGCCACGCGGCCGAGATGGACGGCTGGCAGGCCATGCGCGTCGTCAGCCAAAGCGGCATGCCGACGCGGATGTTCGCGGCCGATTTGGACGCGAGCGGCCGCGATCAACTGATTGTGGTCAACACGCGCGAGTCGCGGCTCGACCTGTATCGCTGGCTTCCGCCGAAAGAGCGAAACCAAGGCGTGGCGCTGGACGAGGACGAGCCCAACGAACTGCCCTTGGCGCCCGATTGGAAAAAATCGGAGTTGGTCTTCGAGGAGCTGCCCGTCGACGTCGTCGCGCAAGATATTGACGGCGACGGCAAGCCGGAGCTGATCGCACTGACCAGCCCCACCAATAAGATTGTCCAATACCGGCGCGAAGAAGGCGACAAATGGACGAAGAGTGCGAGCTGGGATTTGTTGCCTGCGTCTACGTCCGGGCGCACTGCGCTGCTGCTGCGCCCGTTGGGCGAAGGGAAATTCGAACTGCTCGTCAGTTGCGAGCAAGGCATTCAGACCTTGCGACTCGAAGCCGGCGCCCGGCCCGTCTGGCTGACGCCCCGCGAAAGCCACGGGCGGGTCGATTGGAAATTGGCGGACATCGACGGCGACGGCGATTTGGACGTGCTGGAATGGTCGCAACAGGCTCGGCAGACGGTGCGCTGGTATGAAGCCTCCGAGGGCAAATTGTTGCCGGCCCAGGCGTTGTTCGACCACTCAGTGCAGGCAGTCGAGATCTTGCGGCTGCCCAATCAGCCCGCCGAGCTGCTGCTGTTGGGCGGCCCGCACGAAGGGTTGTTGCGGCGCTACGGCCTGGCTCGCGGAAAGGAATCGGAACTCGGCCGCCGAGAGACGTTGCCCATGCCCGGCGGTCCGGCGGCGCTCTGGTGCGGACTGTCGATCGACGGCCGCCCCGCCCTGGTGGCGGTCGACGCCTCGCAGCCTCGGTTGCGCGTGCAACCGTTGGGCGACCACGGCTGGCTGGCCGAGCAGAGCTTCCCGACGCTCGGCAATCTGAAGGGCATGGTCGCCCCGCAAGCCAAGCCCGGCGCGTTGCTGCTGTGGACCAAGGACGGCGCCGATCTCTACGAGAGCCAATGGGAAACAGGACGTCTGACTTATCCCAAGGCGCGGCCTCAATCGCCCGAGGTCGGCGACCGCAAGATTCTGGCGCTCGACCGGGTCGGCGAGACGGTCTGGTGGGCGCAGCGCGTCGGCGGCGACGTCGACCTTTACATTTGGGCGCCGGGTCAGCCAGAACCGGCGAAAACCCGCTACGAAGGGCTGGGAACCAAAGTCGAAAAGGTCGTTTGGCTCGGCCCGATGCTGTTGGTCCAGGATCAATTCGCCGGCAAAGCGAAGCTGGTGCGGTTAGTCGACGGCAATTCGCAGATTTCCGAGCCGTCGCACCTGGTCAAAGCCGACCTGGGCGAATATCGGCTGTTGCCGCAAGGGCAGGGCTTGCGCCCCGCGCGGCTCAGCGACGGCGTGGTCCAGTGGCTGGGCGACGATCTGCAGCCGGTCGACCAGATCATGTTGTCGGAAGGCCAGCGTCTGACGTCGTTCGTGCCGCTGGCCGACGGCACGGCCTGGGCGCTGGAACATGGCGGCGTCTTTCTGCACCGGCTCAAGCCCGACGAGGCGGGCATCTTGCGCGAAACCGAGAGCACGCGGCTCTCGGGCGGAACGGCGATCTCGCTCGACCCGCAACTGGGCCTGATGCTGGTCGATCAGGACCGCGTAATCCGCCTTTCGCGCGGGCAGCCGTGGGAATTGAAACTGATCGACAGTCTCGACAGCCGCGTGGGACGGCCCAGCGGCGTCAAAGAAGCCACGATTCATCGCATCATGACCGCCGATCTGACGGGCGACCAGATCGACGAAGTGCTGTTGAGCGACGATCATCGCCATCAGTTGACCGTGCTGGAACGGACCGACGACAAGCTGAAATCGGTGTTGTCGTGGCCGGTGTTCGAAGACAAAACCTATCCCTACGGCGGCGTGCAAGGCTCGCTCGTCGCCGAACCAAGGAACGTCGTCGGTCTGAACGCCGACGGCGATGAATATCGCGACGCGGCGCTGTTGTGCCACGATCGTTTGCTGATCTACATGGCCCGGGAGAGCGAATAATGCGTTGGATGGCAATTTTTGCGATGCTCGTCGCGGCCGGCGCTGCGCCGGCCGTTGCGGCCGAGGGCAATGCGGCCGGGGGTGGCGCCGCGCACGATCACGTCACGCTGACTTTGGTCGGCGGCGCCAAGATTACGGCGACGCTGTTGCGCGAAAACAACGAGGGGGTCGTTGTCGACCTCGGCTACGACGTGTTGCACGTGCCCAAGGCGCGCGTGCTGAACATGACGCGCGAGGAGACCGCGGCGGCGGCCGGCTCCGCGCAAGACCGCGGCATCTTTCACACCGGCCGGCTGGAACCGGCCGACGTGCCCGAGCTGGTCAAGCGTCACGGCGACGCCGTCGTGATCGTCAAAAACGCCACGGGCACGGGCAGCGGCTTCGTGATCAGCAAGCAAGGCCACGTGATCACCAACTATCACGTGGTCGAAGGCCACAACAAGGTGCAGGTCACGCTGTTCCGCCGCACCGAACAAGGCTACGAGAAACAGGAGCTGAAAAAGAGCCGCATTCTCGCGCTGCAGCCGTTGCGCGACATCGCATTGTTGCAGCTCGATTTGTCGGAACTCAAGGGCGAATTGCCCGGCCCGGTGGTGATCAACGACGACGACGATTTGCGCGTCGGCGATTTGGTGTTCGCCATCGGCAACCCGCTGGGACTGGAACGCTCGGTGACGCAAGGCATCGTCAGTTCGGCCACGCGCACGATGGGTCACATGCGGCTGATCCAGACCGACGCCTCGATCAACCCGGGAAACAGCGGCGGGCCGCTGTTCAACGCCCGCGGCGAGGTGGTGGGCATCGTTTGCGCCGGCGCCACGTCATTCGACGGTTTGGCCTTCGGCATTCCTTCGAGCGACCTGGTCGATTTCCTGGTGCATCGCGAAAGCTTCCTCTACGATACGACCCAGCCGCTCAACGGCGCCACCTATCTGGCGCCGCCGTTCCGTCTGCAGGACAAGCTCGATGCCGTCTCGCAGCAGGAAAAATCGACTGGGGCAAACTCGGCTGGGACGGATTCGGAGCAAGCCAAATCGGCCGCCCGGCCAGACGATTCGGCCAAGAAATCCCTGCCTCGCGACGACTCCTCATCTCTGCCGAAAGGAACGTGATTCACGTGAAGACGCCGAACCGTCTGCTCGCCTTGTTCGTTTTCGCCTGCCTGCTGAAGCCTGCCGCGGCGGCCGACCTGGCGCCTTCCTGGACGCTCGTCCCGGATACGACGGTGCTGATCGCCCGGCTGCAAGCGACGGAGTTTCTCGCCGCGCTGCGGCGGCAAACCAAGTTCGGCGCCGTGGTGCTCAGTCCGGATCGCGTCGAGCGCGCGATGCAATTGTGGCAGTCGGAAAAGAAGGACGATTGGGAGGAGCTGTCGAAAGAACTGGGAAAGTACGGCTTGAAGCTCGACGACGTGCGGCAGTTGCTGGCCGGCGAGATCGGCTTCGCCTTGGCGATCGAACAGCGCGGCGAACGTTCGCCGCTGCTACTGGGCCTGACCTGGCTCGAGCCGGGCGAAGATCTCGCCCAGCGAGTCGTCAAAGCGATCCAGGATGGGATCGAAGACGACCCGCATCCCACGCGTCGCGTCGACCTGTCGCTGGCCGGTCACGAAGTCATGCACTTGTCGACCCCCGTCATGCAAGGCGAAAAGCTCGATCCGGCAGACTTCGTCCCAGACGACGACGATGGCGAGCCCACGCCCGAGAAGCTGAAGAAACTCCGCGAGCAAATGCAGGAAAAGCTCAAGAACCGCAAATCTGTCGAAGCCGATCGCATCCATTTGTTCGTCGCGCGGCTGGGCGGTCGACTGCTGCTGGCCAACACATTTCCCCAGTCGTCGGGCGAGGTGATGGCCAAGGACGAACAAGAGCGGAGCCAGATCGATTGGGACGAACTGACGGGCGTCGAGCAGGCGACGAGCGCGTTCGCTCGGTTCCTCGAGGCGCATTCCGGGCAGGGTTCGGGGCACGCCGCCGAGTTGCTCGGCGCCCCGGGGCTGGCGCCGGCTTTGCCCGAAGGCACGCCCTTGCTGGAGATCATCGCCGACCCGCGACCGCTGATTCTTGCCTACACGCTGCACCAGCGCATGGCGAATAAAGACGCCGGCGGGGGCGAGGACAAATTTAAAGAGACGCTCGACGCGCTAGGCCTCGACGCGCTCGGACCTGTGGCGTTCCGCATGGCGCTCGACGGCACCGCGCTGCGCAGCGGCCTGTTCGTCTCCGCCCCCGAGCCGCGGCATGGCGTCCTCGCCCTGCTCGATCAAGAGCCGCTGGAGCCCGCGCCTCCGCAGTGGGTTCCCGCGAGCGCCATGGCGTATCAGCAAATCAGCTTCGATCTCGGCGCGGCGTACACGAAGATCAAGGAGCTGACGATTTCGCTGGCCGGAGACCAGGCTCGACAGGGGTTCCTCCAGATCGAAACGGGGCTGCAAGGCGTTCTGCAAACCGATCCCGCGACGCTGCTCTCGTCGTACGGCCAGCAACACTCGATCGTCAGCTTCGAGCCCAAGGCCGACGCGCCGGCTGCCGACCCGGCAAATCCCGCGCTGCCCGGCTTGAGCGAACGGCTCGGCGTGGTCTGGCAAGTCAAAGACGAGCAACTCTGGCAGCGCGTGATGCAAACCCTCGGACAGTTCACGGCGGCGGCTGGCGGCGCCGTCGAGGCCGCCGAGGAGCAAGGGTTCCGGGGTTTTCGCCTCCACGGCGCGGCCGAAGCCGGGTTGTTTCTCGGCCGCGGATATCTGGTGCTGGGCATCGGCAACGAGGTGAGCGAATCGTTGTTGTCCGTATTGCGCAATCCCCCGGAGGGCGAAGCTGCGATGCGCACCAGCGGGCTCGTCGAGCGGGCCGCCGCGCTGTTGCCGCCGATGCCTTGCTTCGGCTACCAATTGAGCGACGGCGGGCGCAACGTCAAAGCGACGAAGCGGGCGATCGAACAATTGATCGAACTGCCTTTAACGCAGCGCGCTCGCCTGGCGCAGATTCCTGGCGCATCGGCGGAAGCCTTCGATCCGGCTGAGGCGGCGGCCTTGACGGCCAAGCTCAAGGCATTGCTGCCCAGCGATGAAGAACTCGAAGGCGTGTTGGGCGTCAGCGTCGGGCAGACCACGCTGGGCGAGCACGGCCTTTCCAGTCAATCCGCCTTGGAACTTCCGGCGCCATGACGAACCGCCGCCACGCGCCTGTCGTAGGTCAGGCTTTCCAGCCTGACGCGGCGTCCTCTTTAGTAGGTCAGGCTTGCCAGCCTGACGACGCGTCAGGCTGGCAAGGCAGACCAATGTGTTGTTAGGTTTCGTCGGGCGCCCTGGTAGCGTTCGGCGAGAAGATGTCAGGCTGGAAGCCTGACCTACGTGTTGTTTGCGAGTCTAAGCCGCGCCAGCGCTCGAACATGAAGTTGATCAAAGTTTCCGCGGCGGTGCTGAATCAGACGCCGCTCGATTGGGAAGGCAACAAGGCGCGGATCGTAGCCGCCATCGAGGCCGCGCGGCGCGAGCGGGTCAGCCTGCTCTGCTTGCCGGAATTGTGCATCACGGGCTACGGCTGCGAAGACGCTTTCCTTTCGCCCGGGCTGCAAGCCACGGCCCGTCAGGTTTTGGCGGAAATCTTGCCGGCCACGCGCGGGATGATCGTCTCGCTCGGCTTGCCGCTGTTGTACCATCACGGCCTGTTCAACGCCGCTTGCCTGGCGGTCGACGGCCGCATCGCCGGATTCGCCGCCAAGCGGTTTCTGGCCGGAGACGGCCTGCACTACGAGCCGCGCTGGTTCAAGCCGTGGCCCGCCGGCCATCGCGGCGAAGTCGAAATCGGCGGCGTCGACTATCCGCTGGGCGACGTCTACTTCGACTGCGGCGGCTTGAAGATCGGCTTCGAAATCTGCGAAGACGCCTGGGTGGCCAACCGGCCGGGCGGCGAACTGGCGTTGCGCGGCGTCGACGTGATTCTGAACCCCAGCGCCAGCCATTTCGCCTTCGGCAAGGCCGAAGTGCGGCATCGTTTCGTGCTCGAAGGCTCTCGCGCCTTCGGCGTCAGCTATCTCTATTCGAACTTGCTCGGCAACGAGGCGGGCCGCGCCGTGTACGACGGCGGCGCTCTGATCGCTTCGACTGGCAAACTGCTGGCCGCCGGCCCGCGGTTTTCCTTCGCCGAATATCAATTGACTTCGGCCTCGATCGACGTCGACGCCACGCGGATGGTGCAATCGCGAACGGGCAGCTTCCGGCCGAGCGCCGAGGAGGACGTCGGCTGCGTGCGCGCCGCCTTCGAGTTTCCGCCGCTGGAGCCCGAGCCAGAGTCGATTTCGGTGGCCGCTTGGGAACGGGGCCCGTTCGTCAAGGAGGAGGAATTCGCGCGGGCCATCAGCCTGGCCTTGTTCGATTATCTGCGCAAGAGCCGCTCGCACGGGTTCGTCGTCTCGATCAGCGGCGGCGCCGATTCGGCGGCCGTCGCTTGCCTTTCGGCCCTGGCTGTCGAATTCGGCGCGGCGGAACTCGGCGTGGAGGGGTTCCAGGCCAGGCTGAAATACCTCATGCGCGTGCAAGGCAAGACCGACGCGCAAGCAATGATCCACGCGCTTCTGTGCTGTGTTTACCAGTCGACGGCGCACAGTTCCGACGTAACTCGCAACGCGGCCCGCGGCGTGGCCCGCGGCCTCGGCGCCGAGTATCTCGAGTGGGACGTCGAACAGATCGTCGAGGCTTATATCTCCACCGTCTCCGCCGCCGTCGGCCGCGAGCTGACCTGGGCCGGCGACGATCTGGCGCTGCAGAACATCCAGGCCCGCGCTCGCTCGCCCGGCGTCTGGATGCTGACGAATCTGCGCGGGGCGCTGCTGCTGTCGACCAGCAATCGCTCGGAAGCGGCCGTCGGCTATGCGACCATGGATGGCGATACGAGCGGCGGCTTGAGCCCGATCGCCGGCATCGACAAGGCCTTTCTGCGCCGCTGGCTGCGCTGGCTCGAACGCGAAGGACCCGCGGGCCTGGCGCCGATTCCGGCCTTGGCGGCGGTGAATTGCCAGGAGCCCACCGCCGAACTGCGACCGTCGAGCGCCTGCCAAACCGACGAGCAGGACTTGATGCCCTACGAGCTGCTCGACGAGATCGAGCGGGCGGCGATTCGCGACAAGTACACCCCGCTGGAAACGTTCTTGCGCATGCGTTCGCGATTTACGCAATACGACCAGCCGCAACTGGCGATGTGGGTCGAACGGTTTTTCCTGCTCTGGAGCCGCAATCAGTGGAAGCGCGAACGCTACGCGCCGTCATTCCACGTCGACGACGAAAACCTCGATCCCAAAACCTGGTGCCGTTTCCCGATCCTTTCCGGCGGCTTCGAACGCGAATTGGCCGAGCTGCGCAACTACCTGGCCAACCTGGAGAGCCGGAGGCGTGAGCCTCCGGGTTGAAGCGGGAACTCGCTCTTGGGTTGAAGCAAATCGCGGCGTCACCGGGGGGCTAACGCCAATACCGTTCAATTAGTCAAAACGACGGACTGCATAAAGGTTTTCGTCGGCGGACGGGGGCCGCGATGCTGGGGCCGTTTTTTTGGCCACTTCGAGACTTTTTGTTTGATGACGCGCGGGTTGA
>DATKRK010000280.1:0-6663 GCA_035532215.1 Pirellulales bacterium
GCCCTCGCCCGTCTCGTCATTCCCAGACGGGCGAGGGCGCCCGTCCCTCCACCTTCCCAGACGGGCGAGGGCGCCCGTCCCTCCACCTTCCTAGACGGGCGAGGGCGCCCGGTCCCTCCGTCATTCCTAGACGGGCGAGGGCGCCCGTCCCTCCACCTTCCCAGACGGGCGAGGGCGCCCGGTCCCTCCGTCATTCCTAGACGGGCGAGGGCGCCCGTCCCTCCACCTTCCTAGACGGGCGAGGGCGCCCGTCCCTCCACTTTATGGTGCGGCCTCCGGGCTTCCTCCTTACTGCTGACCTTCCACCCATTCTCGCCATAAATAAGGGTATTCGCCGAACTCTCGCACCAGACCTTTGCGCTCCGGATTCCGGCAAATGTATTTCACCAAATCGTGAACGCTCTCGTCGCTTCGGCAAACGCGATCAAACGATTCTTCTTGCCAGACTTGGCCCCGGCGGCCGAGCGCCTTATTGACGCTATGCGCCGAGGCGCTCTTGATGCTTTGCAAGATTTCGATCAGTCCGAAGTCGTTGCCCGACGGATCGCGCATCGCTTGGAATACCAGATGAACGTGATCGGGCATCACGACGGCGCCGAACATGAACAGCTTGACTCGATGGTCGTGCAAGCAATGGCGCAGCACGAGCCCGCGCACGGACTCCGGCAACGTCCAGCGTTGGAACGTGCAGAAGGTCACGAACAGCGGCTTATCAGTCGCTTGCAGGTGCGGCAGCCGGCGTCGATACTCTTCGCGAGCGGGCTTCGCCGACGGTCGGCGATCAAAGCGGTCGTTCATCAGTTTCTCCATTGCGTGCGTAGGGAGGGACGGGCGCGGGCGCCCGTCCCTCCACTTTGCCAGACGGGCGAGGGCGCCCGTCCCTCCACTTTACGAGACGGGCGAGGGCGCCCGTCCCTCCATCTTATATCAGACGGGCGAGGGCGCCCGTCCCTCCATCTTATGAGGGCGCCCGGCCCTCCTTGCCCAGCAGCGCGTCGCGATAGGCAAACAACGCGGGCGTGCCGCCGGTGTGAACGAACACCACGGGCCGATCGCTTGGCAAACGCCCGCTGCGCACGTCGTCGATGAGCGCACTCATCGCCTTGGCCGTGTAAACCGGATCGAGCAAGATGCCTTCGGTGCGGGCCAACAGATCGAGCGCTTCTTGCCCGGCGGGCGAAGGCTCGCCGTAGCCGGGGCCGATGTAGCTCTCGTTCGATTCGACCTCGGCCCCTTCGACCATCGCGGGTAAGCCGATCAACTCCGCCGCCTTGTTGGCCGTGGCCGCCAGGTCGTCGGCGTGTTTCCAGGGCCATTGGATCGGGGCGATGATCTTCAGCGAAAAGTCGGCGCCCAGAGCCGTCTTGCCCAGTTGCATGCCGGCGCCGGTCGAGCCGGCCGAGGCGACATAGACGGCGCTGGGCCGCTCGCCGCGGGCCAGGCATTGCTCGACGATCTCCGCCGTGCAGAGCGCGTAGCTCACCGCGGCCCGCGGCTTGACGACTTCGTTTTCCCAGCAATACACGCGGCGTCCTTGGGCCCGCAGCTTTTCGGCGACGGCGCTGATCCGCGCATACAACTCCATGCCCAGCGGCAGGTCGACGATTTCGATCTTGGCGCCCAGCAGGTGATCGAGCAGCAGATTGCCCTGCACTTCGTCCGAATGATCGCCGCGGCCGAGGATCAAGCGGCATTCGAGCCCCAGCTTGGCGCAGGCGGCGGCCGTTTGCCGGCAGTTGTTCGATTGCACGCCGGCGCCCCAAACGAGCATTTCGGCGCCTTGCTCCAGCGCGTGCCCCATGATGAATTCGTTGTGCCGCGTCTTGTTGCCGCCGAAGGCCAGCCCGGTGCAATCGTCGCGTTTGATGAACACTCGCGGCCCGCCCAGCGCCGCCGAGAACCGCGGCAGCTCTTCCAGCGGCGTCGGCAGATGGCCCAAGCTCACGCGCGGCAGCCGTGCGGCATGCGCTCGCAACTCGGCGGTATTCGAAACGGGCGATACTTGGCTCATCGGCGTCTCCTTGATTTTCGGCTTGCGGACGTGCGGCTCGCTTGCTGCGCCTGCTCCGCATTCAACGGCCTTATTCTGCGATGGTTCGTCAACCCGTGCAACGAGCCGCCGATGACTGCCGTGCCAACGGCTTTCAGTCCTGTTCAGCTTCCCACGGAAACTGGCGCGCCTGGAACGGTTTGTCTGGGCGGGTTATCCTTAACCCGGATTATTCACCGGCCCACGCTATGAGTTGACACAGCGCGTTCACACTAACCCGAAGCGCAAGCGAGGTAAAAGCGTTCCTATTCCTCGCTTGCGCTTCGGGTTGGTGTAGGCCGGTGAATAATCCGGGTTAAGCGGCAAGCGCCGCGACCTCGCGCAAGGTCGTAATACGGATATCCAAGATCGAAATCGCCCATGCGCCTCGCCATCCAAAACCGGCTGATCGAACTGCACCAGGGCGACATCACCGAGCAGCAAGTCGACGCGATCGTCAACGCGGCGAACTCTCGGCTGGCGGGCGGGGGCGGCGTGGACGGCGCCATTCATCGCCGCGGCGGACCGGCGATCATGGATGAGACCGGGCGTCGTTACCCCGGCGGTTGTCCGACCGGCTCGGCCGTGATCACTGGCGCGGGGCAATTGCCCGCGCAATACGTGATTCATGCCGTGGGACCGATTTGGCAAGGAGGCCAGCGGGGCGAAGCCGAATTGCTGGCCGGCGCCTATCGCCGCTCGCTGGAACTGGCGCAGGAGCACGGCTGTCGCGGCATTGCGCTGCCCGCGTTGAGCACCGGCGCCTATGGGTATCCGATCGATCGGGCCTGTCGCGTGGCATTGGCGACGACGCGGCAGTTCCTCGTCGAAAACGACTTGCCTGAGCTCGCCAGATTCGTGCTGTTCGGCGCCGGAGCTTACGGCGCCTTCGCCGCGGCCCTGGACGAATTGCGCAGCGAGGCCGATTGAAAGGGCGGCGAACAAAAGCCACCCTGGCCGCCAGCAGCCGTCGAAGTATTGCTGACGGAGCACGAGAACTACTGAAGCGCCTTTTTGGCCGCTGGCTTGGCGGCCCGCGCTTGTTTGGCGCGTGGGGCGGGTTTTTTCGGGTTGGCCCGCTGTTTGGCCTTAGCGGCTTCCATGGCCTTGCGTTCCTCGGCATCGAGCTTGCCGTCTCTATTCTTGTCGAACTTGGCCAAGAGAGGATTGCGGCGAACGGGCTTGGCCTTTTTGACCATTCCCCCCAAGCCGGCATTGCCATTGCCGCCGTTGAACTGATTGCCGCCGTTGAATTGATTCATGGCGCCGGTTTGAGCGGAGCGGTTCATCGAAGCCATGCCGAGCGCCAGTCGGGCGGCTTGGATCTCGGGAAGATCGAGTGCGCCGTTGCCGTTCGCGTCGAACTTGCTGAGCAGGAAGTTCTGAAAAGCCGCCATGTTCGCCGCCGCCTGCGAATTGACCCCGCCGAGCCCCGGACCCGGGTTGACCAGGCCGGCCTGGGCCGCTTGAATCTCGGCCGGATCGAGCTGGCCGTTTTTGTTGGTATCGAGCATGGCCAGCATTTGGGCCTGTTGCTGAGCCATGCCGGCGGCGGCCGCGGTGGGGGGCAAGACGGGCAACTGAATGGCCAACGGATGCTGCGCGTGGCCAAACGCGCAGGTCCCCAAAACCACGCTTCCCGCAATCGCGATAATGGCTGGCAATTTCACCGGGGCATCTCCTCTGTTTCTTCGGCAGCGAACCGATCTGCCGCCATTTACCCTGCCTGCCTGTAAACTTACCCTAAATCGACCGGCAGATCTCGGAAAAATCCTCGCAGCTAGCCTATTTTTCTCACTTTCCAGTTGTTGGGTCGTTGCGAAAGATTGTTAATGGCGGACTTCCCTTGCAGCGCCGGCTTCGGTTGGGGGAATTGCTTGCCTAAATTCGCCGTTGCGATCAAAATCCGCGTGCGTCGAATGGGCTTGGGCGGGCTACTCGCCTTCGAAAGAAGTGAATCCTTGATGGCTGCCGGCCGATGATGGCCGGCGTGGCGGTCTTTGTTGCGTTGGATGGCGTTGGGCATTCCCCCATCGGCGGCGGGGTTCGTCGCCGCGCCCGATGCTTTGCCACGGATCGCGTTCTGATGCCCGCGACGGGCCGTTTTTCGAAACCGCAGCGCCGCGAGTCAGAGCCGGTTTGACCTGCGCGTCGCTTCCGCTCGTTCGGGTGCAATGGAGGTAACGCCGAAATTCGGCCGCAGGCGGCCGGCTGATTTAGGTCGGGCGGGCGACATTATATGGACCCCGAAATCGGATTGAACATGATGGCTAAGCAGCGCTCGATACAGGTACGGCGTCGGAAGCCGATGTGGCCAGTTCCGACCGTGAGAAAGCTAGACGCGATTTGGTTGGAAGGGCGCGTGCCGGCCGGGTATTGGGAAGAACAGGCGAATCGCCGCCGCTATATGTGGTGGCTTGGGCAGCGGCTCGGCTTCAAGAAAATCGAGGATTGGTACGCCGTCACCACCAACGATTTCAAGGCGAATCGCGGGGCAGGCGTGCTCTACGCCTACTGGAACAGTTCGGCCATTGCGGCCGTGCAAGAGACGTTTCCCGATTACGATTGGAAGGAGTGGCTGTTTCGCCAGGCGCCGCTGCGGTTTTGGGCCGACCGGCGAAACCATCGCCGCTATATGGACTGGCTCGGCAAGCAACTGGGAATTCGCCGGCCGCAGGACTGGTATCGCGTCTCGAACGCCGATTTCGAACGGCACAAGGGGGGCGCGTTTCTGCTGGAATACAGCAGCACGATCTCGGCCGCCATCAAGGCCTATCTGCCCCGCTACGACTGGCAAGAGTGGCTGTTCAGCGGCACGCCGAAGGGCTTTTGGGACGAGCGGCGCAACCGCCGGCGCTATCTTGCCTGGCTGGGCGAGCGACTCGGCTACAAGAAGCCCGAAGACTGGTACGCGGTGACGCAGCACGACTTTTACGCTCATCGCGGCATCCAATTCTTGAAGCTCTACGACAGCTCGCCGATGGCGGCCGTGAAAGAGTTCCTGCCGCGGCATCCCTGGAAAGAATGGAAGTTCGCGCGCGTTCCGGTCGCCTTCTGGAAAGAGGCCAAGAATCGCCAGCGCTATCTGCGCTGGCTGGGCAGCCAGCTCGGCTTCAAGCGGTCGGTCGATTGGCGGCGAATCCGCCGGCATCATTTTCTGGAAAACTGCGGAGGCGGACTGTTGGCCCAGTACCCTTCGTATCTCGATTTGCTCGAAGAGTTCCTGCCCAAGATCGATTGGAGCGGCCGGAACCATGCTCCGCGTTAAGGCGGCGTTTTCTCGGCGGCAGGCGTTGACGAGCGGCGCCGCCGATGCGAGGCTTGGGGACAGTTCGAAGAACGCGGCCGAGTCCTCTTCCGAGCGACACGACTCGTGCCGGAAGCCAGGTGCTCCTGCAATACTTAATGGACGGGCGCCGACGACACTGGGGGTGGCTGGCGGCAGAGCGGAGCGTTGCCCCAGAGAACTGGGGCTTCGCCTAGCCCGGATTATTCATCAGCCCAGCTATTACTTGACAAAGCGCTCCATGCAAACCCGAAGCGCCAGCGAGGTAAGTGCTTTGCTCCGCCTCGCTTGCGCTTCGGGTTGGTGTGGGCTGATGAATAATCCCGGCTAGGCTCAGTCCTAGCCACGCGTCGAATCCAGCTTGAAGAGACTCTAGATTCAGGAACATGGTGCGCCGGTGGCGGACTTGATCGTCGACGAAATTACGAAAGAATTCCCCACGCGAGGCGAGCCATTAGTCGTGTTGCGCGGCTGTTCCTTCGAACTCTCGCCGGGCGAGAACCTGGCGATCTTGGGACCCAGCGGCTCGGGCAAGAGTACGCTGCTGCAGATCGTCGGCACGCTCGACCGGCCCACCTCGGGCCAGGTCACTCTCGACGGCCAGGCGCCGTTTCAACTGAACGAGCCGCGACTGGCCGCCTTCCGCAACCAGCGGATCGGCTTCGTATTCCAGGACCACCATCTGCTGCCGCAGTGCTCGGTGCTCGAAAACGTGTTGATCCCGACGATCGCCGGCGGCCGGTCGACGCCGGAAGATCTCGAGCGCGCCCAGATGCTGCTCGACCGCGTGGGCCTGGCGCCGCGCAGCGATCATCGGCCGGCCGAGCTCTCCGGCGGCGAGCGCCAGCGAGCGGCAATCGCCCGAGCCTTGATTCGCCGGCCGGCCTTGGTGCTGGCCGACGAGCCGACCGGGAACCTCGACCGCACCACGGCCGCCGCGATCGGCGAGCTGCTGTTGGAACTGCAGGGCTTGGAACAAACAATGCTCGTCGTCGTCACCCACAGCCTCGAACTCGCCGGCCGTTTCTCCCGCCGCGTCGAATTGGACGAAGGGCGGCTGAAAGCGGTCTGACGTTTTCGGGAAGCGAATCCAGGCGAGCCGGAGGCGTCAGCCTCCGTGTCAGCCCGAGGTCGGCGATGTGTCGCGAACTAAATCGCTATGAACCAGCGGGCTCGGCGCCCTCGCCCGGCAAACGGCGCCACGAAGACCGGGGGGCTAACGCCAATACCGTTCAATTAGTCAAAACGACGGACTGCATAAAGGTTTTCGTCGGCGGACGGGGGCCGCGATGCTGGGGCCGTTTTTTTGGCCACTTCGAGACTTTTTGTTTGATGACGCGCGGGTTGA
>DATKRK010000281.1:0-11294 GCA_035532215.1 Pirellulales bacterium
GGCAACGTTAACCGCTAAGCGGCTTGCCCCGTGAGCGAGCCGCAACAGCCCGAATCGCTTGTGATGGCGAGCAAGCCGCCGCGGCGATAACCTCGGCTTGCCCCTCGGCCCAAAGCGAACGCGAGATCGTTCGACGGCTGGCGCAGCCGCGCCGAGCGCAGCTTGCCGAACCCACGCGTTTGGCGGCCGGAGAGCCGCATTTGCGAGCGAAGAATCATGATTTATACGCCTCGCGAAATGATAAACCGCCGCGATGCAAGGAAAGGGCCAAAACCTCGGCCCGCAGGCGAAAACGCCGATCGCGATGATTTATCGAAAGGCGTTGAATCGGGCGCCAAACGGGCGGCGATCGGGCATGAAACGACCTGTTTTGCACCGCCGCCGCTATGGCCTCGCGCGGCGCGAACCGCGTGTTTTCTCGGAGAATCTCGCGATGTTTTGCCGATTCAGACGCGCGCCGCGTGCGGCGATATAAATAAATCGGCCGAAATATAAATCACCGCGGCCGTAGCAACGCTCACGGCCGTGGCCGAAAGTTCCCGCAGCCGACCCTACGATCTGAAAGCAACCGTAAAAGTAGTCTCTGCGCCCGAGATTCAGGGTCGAATCAACTCCTCGATAAACTCGCGTCGCTTTGAGACGACAACATCGTTGTCGCCCATGGCGATATAAGAAATCGGATCCACGCGGCGCATCTGCTCCCAGAAACGCTCTTGAATCAGGATAAGCCAATCGAGAGCATGCCGATCGGATTTCAAATCGTCAGCTTTCCAGATTTCATCCGGCGGGACAATGGAGAACCCGCAATGATTCACAAAGATATCGGGCGACAACTCCACGGGCGGCGGATGGTCGAAGATATACCACTCGTCGTACTGATCGTGCGGAACTTCCAAACCGTCGGCAAGGGGCGGACTGACCATGATGTTCGCGCTTTTCGTCCATCCCGCGTTCAGTTCCTCGGGTGTCGGGCTGATCGGCCCACTGTCGAACGACGTGATGCAAAGGCGCAATCCGGTATGGTAGCGGACCGCAACTTCCACGAGCGACGGGAGCGGCTCCGATGAAACGAGCCACTGAAAGCTGCCGTGTTCACCGCGCTGAAGCACCACAACCAAACCTCGCGATCACGCCTTTAACAACTCTCTAATCGGTTCCCCATACGGCAAAATCGGCATCGGGCGGCCGCGGTGGTCGGGGAAGGAGTCGTCGGGGTTGATGCCGAGGTGGCGATAGACGGTGGCCCAGAGATCGTTGGGCGTGAGCGGGCGATCGGCCGGATGCTCGCCTTTGGAGTTCGTCGAGCCGACGACCTGCCCGGTGCGCATGCCGCCGCCGGCCATGACGAGCGACATGGCCTGCGGCCAGTGGTCGCGGCCGGGCTGGCGGATGCCGGTCTGCGTGCCGATCGAACTCTCGATTCGCGGCGTGCGGCCGAACTCGCCCGTCACCAGGATCAGCGTCCGCTGGTCCATGCCGCGCTGGTAAACGTCTTCGACGAGCGCGGTGACGGCCTGGTCGTAAATCGGCAGCCGGGCCGCCAAGTCGTCCCAAATGTGGCAGTTCACCGCGTGCGAATCCCAGTTGTACACGCCCTGCTTCAGATGCGCGAGACCCGACTGATAGGGATTCTCCATGATCACGGTCACGAAGCTCACGCCGGCCTCGACCAGCCGCCGCGCCAGCAAGGCCCGCTGACCCCAGCAATGGCGGCCGTAACGATCGCGCAGCGCATCGGGCTCTTGCGAAAGGTCGAAGGCATGTTTCGCCCGGCCGCTGGTGAGCATGCTGACGGCGCGCTGTTGGAACTTGTCCATCGACTCCATCAGCCGCGAAGCGTCGATCTGGCGGTCGATGCGGTCGAGCAAGGCCAGCAAACTGGCGCGGTTGTTGATTCGTCCCGAGGTTTCTTGCGCGGGGGCCACGTTCGGCACGGAGAAGTTGGGGGCGGTCGGATCGCCGACCACGTTAAACGGCATGTAAGCCTGGCTCAGGTAGGCCGATCCCTGGGCGAAGACGTCGTTGATGCGGCCGCCCGGGTTCATCGAGACGTAATTCGGAATTCCGATATCACGCCGCTCGCGGCACTTGGCCACGATCGAGCCGGTCGCCGGGGAGTCGTTGACCGTATCGACGGGGCTGGCGGGTTCGCGGCCGGTCATCATCCGCTTGTGCCCGCCGCCGTGGTCGGCGAAGGTGTGCGAAACGGACCGCACGATCGAGAACTTGTCGGCGATCTGGGCGTGCCGCGGCATCAGCTCGCACAATTCCATGCCGGCGACGTTGGTCGGGATCGGCGAAAAGGCGCCGCGATAGTCCGACGAAGCGTTCGGCTTCATGTCGTACATATCCATGTGCGGCGGCCCGCCGGGCATCCAAATGAAGATGACCGAGGTCTCCTGGTCGACCGCCGCCCCGGCTTCCGCCGCCTGGGCCTGCCGCCGGAACAACTCCGGCAGCGTCATCCCGCCGACGCCCAGCATGCCCGCCGTCAGGAATTCACGGCGGGTCGCCGGCCCACGACACAACCCATGCTCTCTGTTCATCGTTCGCTCGATCAAAGGCTTGAGGAAGGAAACGCCAACCACGGCTACATATTAACAAGAATTGATCGAAGGGCCAAAATGTCGCGGCGCAGTCGGGAGGAATTCGACGTAACTATTCTGTCGGCTGGGGGCCGATGAAATACATCGGCTGCAACGATTGGGCGGGATGGCGTTTTTTGAGCTGTTGCCTCGCGGGCGATCCGTTGCTCACCGGCATAGGCTCCCCCAGATTTTCCTTGTCTCGCGGCATCATCGTCGTGAGAATCAACTGAGAAGTCGTTTAGGGTCGGTCGGAGTCGTTAGCAGGAGTACATGGTGGCGAGTCGAACGAGACTTGAAGAGCGCGTGGCGGAACTCGAGCGGCAGGTCGATGGTCTACTCGCCGATAAAAGCCGCGTCAAAGATTGGCGACGCACGCGAGGGGCTTTTACCGGGGACGATCTGATGCAGCAGGTCTTCGAAGAAGGCCGAAGAATTCGCCAAGCGGAGCGAAAGGCCGCCAAGACATCGAGTGCGATAAAACGCAAAGCCCGTTCATGATCGTGCTCGATACGGACCATCTTTCCGTTTTCGCAGACCAGGAAAATTGAGAAGCGGAAGCGATATCGCTGAACGCTAACTCCTCCAGAAACCCCCTACCGCCCGAACCCGCTCATCCGCGTCGCGCTGCTTCCGGCGGCGTGTTGCTGAAACGCGGCGGGCAAATAACGCACGAGATCGCTGGCGATCAAGGAAACTTGCCCGAGATCCTCGGCCGCGAGGTCGCCGGCTAGGCCGTGCAGATGGACGCCGAGCCTGGCGGCGTCAAACGGCGAAAGCTTTTGGCAAACGAGCGCCGCGATCAGCCCGGTGAGCACGTCGCCGGTTCCGCCGGTCGCCATGCCGGGGTTGCCCGTTTCGTTATGGGCCTGCTGCTTGCCGTCGGTTATGAAGGTGCGATGCCCTTTGAGCACGACGACGATTTGGCTGTGTGCGGCTAATTCGGTCGCGGCCAGTTCGCTCTGCTGGCGCAGAAGGAGTTTCTTGCCGCCGGTGAGCCGCTGAAACTCGCCGGGGTGCGGCGTGAGAATTCGCGGCCCCGCGTGCCGAACCAGGATGTCCGGCTGTTCGGCCAGCGCGTTGAGCGCGTCGGCGTCGAACACGACGGGCAGCGGCAAATGTTCGTAGAGCCAGGCAACGAGCCGCGTCAAGCCGGGCGAACGGCCGAGCCCGGGACCGCAACCGACGGCGGTCGCCCTGCCGGCCAGTTGTTCGAGAGCGCCGAGGGCCTGTTCGGCAATGCGGCCCTGGTCGTCGGCCGCCAGCGGGGCGGTCATGTACGATGGCTCGAAGGAGGCGACGACGTCGAGGCTCGTTTCGGCAATGGCCAGTTGCACCAGTCCGGCGCCGCCGCGCAAGGCCGACAGGCCTGCCAAAGCGATCGCCCCGGTCATCCCTCGCGAACCGCCGATCAACAGCGCCCGGCCGAAATCGCCCTTGTGGCTCTCGGGCTCTCGCGGCGGAAGCTGAGGCAAGGGCATGGGAGGAGGAGCAAGCAGGGTTACGATTTCCGATTTCCGACTTCCGACCTTCTCGCCGCGATCAGCCCCGCTACATACGCGCCTTTGAAGCCGGCGTCGATATTCACCACGGTCACATTGGCCGCGCAACTGTTGAGCATGCTGAGCAAGGCGGCCACGCCGTTGAAGTTGGCGCCGTAGCCGACGCTGGTCGGCACGCCGATCACGGGGCAGTCGACATAGCCGCCGACGACGCTGGGCAAAGCGCCTTCCATGCCGGCGATCACGACGACCGCATCGGCGTCGGCGAACTCCGGCAACCGGGCGGGCAAGCGGTGCGGCCCGGCCACGCCCACGTCTTGGATCAGCGTTACGCGATGGCCCATCCACAGCGCCGTCTCGCGCGCTTCCTCGGCGACCGGTAAATCGCTGGTGCCGGCGGTGACGATCGCCACGTGGCCGCTGGCGCTGTGCGGCTCGCCGTTGGGGCTTGGTTGCGGAATGCGGAACGTGCGACCCAAGGGGTTGTAGCGTCCGGCGGCGAACTCCCGGCACAGGGCGGCGCCATGTTCGGCCGAAATGCGGGTGGCCAGCACGTCGACCCCGTCGGCGATGAGTGCGTGAAAGGCCTTCGAGAGCGATTCCAGCGTTTTGCCTTGTCCGAAAATGACTTCCGGAAATCCGCAGCGACGGCGGCGATCGAGATCGAGCTGGACCTCGCCCAAGTCGGCGGTCGGCCGCTGGGCCAGTGCGCCGACGAAATCGTCGACCGTCAGCTCCCCGCGCTTGAATCGTTCGGCCAGGCGCTGAATGTCGGAAGCGTGCATTCCGCCATGTTAATACAGTGGAAAGGGCGGAGAAAGGGCGGCTTGACGAGGATCCGGCAGGCGGCTAAAATCTCGCCAAAACTTGAAAGGCTATATGGACTTGTGTCAAACCGAATCGAGTTTGATCCGAGCCGGCCGAGAAAGATTCGGAGACCCCAAGGCATGGCCAGCCCCCCGCCCAATTCGGGTGACATTTTCGACCACCGGCGGATTCGCCGTCTGGTTGAGCTCATGAACGACCACGACCTGGCGGAGATCGACCTTCGCGACGGCGAGGTGCGGATTCGGATTCGCAAGCACCACGAGCCGGTGATTACGCCCGTGATGGCCGGCCCGGCATTGCCGGCGGCGTCCGCTGCGCCGGCGGCCCAGGCCGCTGTGCCTGCGGCGCCCGCGGCAGCCGCGGCCAGCGAGGAGCACCTCGTCGTCATCAAGAGCATCATGGTCGGCACGTTCTTCGCCGCCCCGAGCCCCGATTCTCCGCCGTTCGTCAAGGTGGGCGATCACGTCGGCGTCGACTCGACGATCTGCATTATCGAGGCGATGAAGGTGTTCAACGAGATTCCCGCGGGGGTTGCGGGCCAAATCGTCGCCGTGCTGGTCGAGTCGGGCGATCCGGTCGAGTTCGGTCAGCCCCTGTTCAAAGTGGATCCGCGCCAATAGCATGGCCGGTTCGTCGCTCAAGAGCGATGTTCTCTTCCTTAAAGCTCGGCGGGCCGGCGCGGCGATGCGGCGCCGGCCGGAGCGTTGGCACGGCTAGGAATCGTCGATGTTCAAACGCATCCTGGTAGCAAACCGCGGCGAAATCGCGCTGCGAATCATTCGCGCCTGCCGCGAGCTGGGCATTGAAACCGTCGCCATTTTCAGCGAGGCCGACCGCGGCGCGCAATACCTGGAATTGGCCAACGAGGCCTACTGCGTCGGCCCCGCCAAGAGCGCCGACAGCTACCTGAAGATCGACCGCGTGATCAGCGCGGCCGAAATCGGCAACGTGCAGGCGATCCATCCGGGCTACGGCTTCCTGTCGGAAAACGCCCATTTCAACGAGATCTGCCGCAGTTGCAATATCGACTTCATTGGTCCGACGCACGAAGCCATGCGGCGGCTGGGCGACAAGAACGAAGCCCGCAAGCTGGCCCGCGAGGCCAACGTTCCGACGGTACCGGGCAGCCAAGGGCTGATCGCCGACGAGCGGCAAGCGATCCAGGTGGCGCACGAAATTGGGTTTCCGGTGCTGATCAAGGCCTCGGCCGGCGGCGGCGGGCGCGGGATGCGAGTGGCCTTGAACGATCTGGCGTTGAAAAGCGCCATTCAACAGGCTCAGGCTGAAGCCGGCGCCGCGTTCGGCGATTCGAGCATTTACCTGGAGAAGTACATCGAACGCCCGCGGCACGTCGAAGTGCAGGTGCTGGCCGATCATCACGGCAACGCCGTACACCTTTGGGAGCGCGACTGCACCATGCAACGCCGGCACCAGAAGGTGATCGAAGAAAGCCCCGCCGCCCACCTGCCGGACGAAGTCCGCAAGGCCATCTGCGAAGCGGCCGTGCGGTTGATCAAGTCCGCGGGCTATACCAACGCGGGCACGGTCGAATTCATCGTCGATCGGCAGGCGAACTTCTATTTCATCGAGGTCAACGCCCGCATCCAGGTCGAACACCCGGTCACCGAAATGGTGACGGGCATCGATCTGATCAAGGCGCAATTGCACGTGGCTGCGGGCGAACCCTTGCCGTTCAAGCAGGAAGACATTCAAGTACATGGCGCCTCGATCGAGTGCCGCATCAACGCCGAAGACCCGGCCAGGAATTTTCAGCCGTCTCCTGGTAAAATCGAACGCATGATCGTACCGGGAGGTTTCGGCGTGCGATTCGATTCGCACGCGCATGCCGGATACGTCGTTTCGCCGCACTACGATTCGATGATCGGCAAGCTGATCGTACACCAGCCGACTCGGGCCGAAGCCATCCGGTCGATGTTGCGAGCTTTGGCCGAACTCAGGGTGGAGGGCATCAAGACCACCGTGCCGCGGTTGACCGATATCCTCAGTCATTCGGCGTTTGTCGAAGGCGACGTGGATACGACCTTCATCGAGCGCACGTGGAGTGGCTCCTAGACCAGGCGTCGTAAACGGAATAGAGGTAGGTTATGCTTCAGCATAACGCGGCGCAGCTGCGACCAAGGATTTACTCGCCGCAACATAATATGCGGCGTTAATCGCATAACCCGCGTCGTCCGCGATAAGTTATGCTGAAGCATAACCTACGTCTGGCGCGAGACGTCGCCCGCCGCGCGATCCCCCCAGCGGGGCAAGAGAACTTGGGACAGTTAGTCGAGGTTTAAGATGAGCACTGCATTGTCGCGTCCCCCGCGGGCAGAGACCAACTTTCGCCGCGTGGCCATTTTGTTCGCCGGCGGTCCGGCGCCCGCGGCCAACGCCGTGATTTCGACCGCCGCGGTGTCGTTCCTGCGGAACAACATCGAAGTGCTGGGCATCATGCACGGCTATTCGCACCTGATCGAGTACAGCCCGGAGAAGCCGCTCGTCGCCGGGCGGGATTACGTGCAGATCGACCACAAGATGTTGCGCCGCACGCGCAGCAGCCAGGGCATTTTGATCGGCACGGCGCGAACGAACCCCGGCAAGAACGTTTCGCACCCGGACCATCTGGCCGACCCGGAGCGCACGGCGCCGCTGAAAACCGTTCACGACGCGCTGGTTTCGCTGGGCGTCGACGCGCTGATGTCGATCGGCGGCGACGACACGCTGAAGACGGCCAACAAGTTCAAGTTGTTCCAGGAACACTTGCCCGCCGGAGTGAAGCGAATTCCGGTCGTCCATCTGCCGAAGACGATCGACAACGATTATATGGGCATCGATTTCACTTTCGGTTTTTTCACGGCCGTGGAATTTCTGGCCAGCGAAATCCGCAACCTGCTGGCCGACGCCGAAGCGGTCCGCTCGTATTACCTGACCGAAGCCATGGGCCGCAGCGCCGGCTGGCTAGCCTACGGCACGGCGATCGCTGGCGAAGCCAGTTTGGTGATCAGCGTCGAAGACATTATCGGCAAATACCGCGGCGAAGAGAAAACGTCGAACCCCGAGACCGGCCAGACGGAAACGCGGCCGATCATGGTCGTGGACGAAGTGATTCGCCGGATCGTCGCCACCATGCGCGCTCGCGAAGAGGAAGGCAAAGAGTTCGGCGTGATCGTGATCGGCGAAGGCCTGGCCGAGTATTTGCCGATGGAGTTTCTCCAAGGCATTCCGCGCGACGAACACGGGCACATCGCCATTTCGCAAGTCAATCTCAACCGCACCTTCGCCAAGCTGATCGCCGCGGAATACAAGAAGCAGACCGGCAAGAGCCGCAAGGTCGTCGGCTTGCAGCTCGGCTACGAAGCCCGCTGCGCCCGGCCGCTGGCCTTCGACGTGATGCTGGGCAGCCAGCTCGGCGTCGGCGCCTATCGGGCGCTGGTCGAAGAGAAGCTCAACGGCGTGATGGTCTCGGTCCACGGGCAGTTGGAACTGCGCTACGTGCCGTTTGACGAATTGGTCGACCCCAGCACGCTGGTGACCAAGGTTCGCTACGTCGAAACCACGTCCGACTTCCACCGGTTGGCGCGGTTTTTGGAAACGTACATCAACGAGTGAATGCTCCCTCTCCCAAAGCAAGAGGGAACCGGCGTGAGAACGGGTTCGCGCGATTGGTTCTGTAGGGAACGCCCTCCGTGGCAATCCGAGAAGCGCGAAGCGACGCGAATTCTGCTTTTCGCGGCACGCCGCAGAGGGCGTGCCCTACAGTTCGCGGCACGCCGCAGAGGGCGTGCCCTACAGGCTTTTGCCGCGAACGTCTACTTACGCCCAGAGGGAACGACGCAGACTAAAACGTCTTGACCAGCGTGCCGCCGTCGACGACCAGCACGCTGCCGGTAATGTAGCTGCCGGCGTCGCTGGCCAACAGCAACGCGGGGCCGGCCATCTCGCGCGGGTTGCCCCAACGGCCCAGAGCGGTGCGTTCGGCGAAGACGCTCTTCTGCTCGTCGGTCAACATCTTGCCGGGCAGGTCGGTCATGAATGGCCCGGGCGCGATGCAATTGACCGTGATGCCGAACTCGCCCAAATCGAGCGCGGCGGCACGGGCCAGGCCGAGCAGGGCCGACTTGGTGGCGGAATACGGGCCGCGGCCGTCTTTCGAGGCCAAGCCCATGATCGACGACATGTAGATCACGCGGCCCCAACGGCGCTCTTTCATTTGCGGCACGAGATCGCGCGTCAGGGCCATGCAACTGGTCAGGTTCAACTCGATGATCCGGTCCCAGTCTTCGTCGCGAATCTGGTCGATCGCCTGCGGGTTGTTCGTGCCGGCGTTGTTGACCAGGATGTCGACGCGGCCCAGCCAGGCCAGCGCGGTCTCGGCCAGCCGGGCCACGTCGCGGCGCTCGACCATGTCGGCCACGACATATTCGACTCGGCCGCCGCCAGCCTTGCGGATTTCCTCGGCCGCATGTTTCAGTTCCTCTTCGTGCCGGCTGCTGATCACGACGTCGGCGCCGGCTTCGGCGAAGCCCGTCGCCATCGCCAGCCCCAGCCCCTTGCTGCCGCCGGTGACCAGCGCCACGCGGCCGGAGAGATCGAAGAGTTCGTTTTTCATGGCATGCTCTAGCGGTTTCTTAGAACCCTTAATTGAAGTTGGGGCTTGCGCGTCGGTTAGCGAATTCAAAGGGAAGTTAGCCACGGATGAAACACGGCTCGAACACGGACAAGAGACCGAGAACCGCGATTCTGAACTCCATTCTCGTCCGGTCGAAGGAGAAATCTCCTCTGGCTTTATCCGTGTCGCATCGGTGTTTCATCCGTGGCTCGCTTTTGCAGCTTGTTTGCAGACGACCGATCCCGTTCAGCCCAGAGCCTTGACCACCAAGTCGCCGACCTGCTGCGTGCTATAGCCCATTTTGCCGGCGGCCTGGCTTCTCATTTTCGTGCCGGTAACGTTCTTGATGGCCGCGTAGACGCGCTCGGCTGCCTTGGGCTGGCCGGTGTGCTCCAAGAGCATGGCCATCGCGTTGATTGCGGCGATCGGGTTGATCACGTTCTGGCCGGTGTATTTCGGCGCGCTGCCGCCCATCGGCTCGAACATGCTGACGCCCCCCTGGTCGGGATTGAGATTGCCGCCGGCCGCCACGCCCATCCCGCCTTGCAGGATGCCGCCCAGGTCGGTGATGATGTCGCCGAACATGTTGGTCGTGACGATCACGTCGTAATACTCAGGGTTTTTGACCATCCACATGCAGCAAGCGTCTACGTGGTTATAGTCGGGCTTGATGTCGGGGTATTCCTTGGCCACGTCCTGGAATGTTCGCCACCACAGGTCGTGCCCGTAGGTCAGCACGTTGGTCTTGGCGACCAGGGTCAGCATTTTCTTCGGGCTGTTTCGCTTGCGGGTGTATTCGAAGGCCCAGCGGATGCAGCGCTCGCAGCCTTTGCGCGTGTAGAGGGCCGTCTGGCTGGCGACCTCGTCGGCCGTATTCTTCTTCAAGAAACCGCCGACGCCGCAGTACATGTCTTCGGTGTTCTCGCGGACCACGACGAAGTTGATATCGTCCGGGCCTTTGTCCTTGAGCGGCGTCTCGACGCCCGGAAAGAGCTGCACCGGGCGGAGATTGATGTATTGATCGAGCTGGAACCGCAGCTCCAACAGCAGGCCTTTTTCGAGGATGCCCGGCTTCACGTCGGGATGGCCGACGGCGCCCAGGTAGATGGCGTCGAACTTGCGCAGCTCATCGACGGCGCCGGCCGGCAGGGTTTCGCTGGTCCGCAAATAGCGCTCGCCGCCGAAATCGAAGTGGACCAATTCGTACTTGAACTTTTCGAGCAAGGCCGCCGCCTCGAGCACCTTGAGTCCTTCTGCCGCCACTTCGGGCCCCGTCCCATCGCCGCCGATCACCGCAATCTTCATGGAAATCCTGCTAGTCGTAGCCGTCGAAACCATGCCTGGCGCCTGCCGCTTCTTGGCCGCAGGCTGAAACGAGCGATTCTAACAGCCGCAGCAGGGGGTCACAAGTTTGCGGCGTGGCGGGTAGTGGGTCAGTCTAATTCCGAGAATTCTTGCCTGCCTGAGACCGGCGAAGTTTTGTAACCGTACACCGGCGCCAGGTGGCTCTGGGGCGGGCGGGGCTAGGGGCGGGGGTCGGGAGAATTCTGGGCCAGCCGTCGCTGAGCACGACGGCGCCGGCGCCGGTCGGCGGCGTCGCGGCGTTCGTCGGTCCGGTAATTGCGCACCGCCTCGGGATGCGATTGTTTCCAGACGTCGGCGTGCAACGAGCGGTAGTCGGTCGAGCCGGCCAGCAATTGGTCCAGCACGTCCTTCAGGTAGACGTACACGTCCAGGTCGTTCCTCGCCGCCGTGCTGACGATCGTC
>DATKRK010000282.1:0-38430 GCA_035532215.1 Pirellulales bacterium
TCTGTGGGAGACGGCCTGGAAGGCCGCCCCACGCAAAAGGTTTTGCGCGATTCTAAATCAACTCGCGCATCACCGGCTGTTCGACCAGGTACTGCGGCCGGCCGGTGGGGTCGGCGATGGTCGTCGTCGCGGGATCGATCCCCAAGTTGTGGTAGATCGTGGCGAAGATTTCCTGGAAGTGGACGGGCCGGTCGCTGGCGTACTCGCCCAGCCGGTTGGTGGCGCCGATGGCCTGCCCGGTGCGCATGCCGCCGCCGGCCAACAAGGCGCAACTGACCTGCGGCCAGTGGTCGCGCCCGGCGTTGGCGTTCACGCGCGGCGTGCGGCCGAACTCGCCCCAGACGACGACCGTGACGTCGTCGAGCATGCCGCGCTGGTCGAGATCTTCGATCAGGGCGCCGAAGGCCTGGTCGAGCTTCGAGCCGTGATCGCGCACTAGGTCGAAGTTCTGCCCGTGGCTGTCCCAGCGCCCGTAGCTCAAGCTGACGCAGCGCGCCCCGGCTTCGACCAGGCGGCGAGCGAGCAATAGGTGCTCGTTGACCGTCGGGGCCCCGTCGTATTGGTATTTGAACGGCTTGCCGTCTCCGTATCGCTCGCGGATGCGGGGATCTTCCTTCGACAGATCCAACGCGTCGAGCAGCTTGCTCGAGGTGAGCACGTCCAAGGCCCGTTCGCCGAACGCGTCCATGCCGAGCATGGCGCCACTGGAGTCCATGTCGCGACGGAGGTGATCGAAGCTGGCCAACAGCTTGCGGCGATCTTGCAGGCGTTCGAGCGTTACGCCGTTGAGTTTCATGTTATCCATACCCGGTCCGTCCGGCTTGAAGGCGGCGTGGGCCGCGCCCAAAAAGCCGGGCTTGCCGCAATCGGACCACGGTACATGTGCCGTTTTGTCGGCCAGGCCGACGAACGGAGGGACCGAGGCGTCGACGGGGCCTTTCAACTTCGATAGCGCCGAACCGATGCTTGGCCGCCCGCCTAACGGCGCCAACGATTGATGGTCCCAGCCGGTCATCGATTGAAACGCGTCGTGCTGGCCCGTCGAGCCGACCACCGAGCGGACGACGACGCACTTTTGCATCGCGGCGGCGATCTGCGGAAAGACTTCGCAAATCTCAATGCCCGGCACGGCGGTCTTGATCGGGCTGAACTCGCCGCGGATTTCGGCCGGCGCGTCGGTCTTGATTTCCCACATATCCTGGTGCGGCGGCCCGCCCCCCAGGAAGATATTGATGACGGCTTTGTGGCGCCGGCTGCCGCCGGCTTGGGCTTCGGCTCGGAAGAGATCCGACAGCGTGAGGGTCGTCGCCCCGAAGGCGAAGGCGCCGATTTTCAAGAAGCCGCGTCGCGAGATCCCATCGCAATATCGGGCCGATTGGCCGCCGTAGATCGTCAACATGGCAAGAAGACCTTTCTTGGCAGGCAACTTCGAGGCGAGCAGGCAGGTGAGCTTTCGCCCTCGCTTATGGTAGGGGCGCCGAGGCCATCAGGCGATCGTTTTTCGTTCGTCGAATTCGGCTTCGGCACTGATATCTAATCAATATCTTTTTATCGGTTTCGATCCCGCCCGTCAAGAACATTTGCCGCTCAAGCCAAATGAGGCCGGTAACAGAGGCAACGGTTTTTTAGAAAGGGGATGTGGAGACAGGGAGGAGAGGAGGGGGGAGGAAGAAAAACTTGAAAGGCGGCGCGCATGTAGGTCAGGCTTTCTAGCCTGACTGGTATCAGGCTGGAAAGCCTGACCTACGTATTTCGCTTCTTCATCTCCCTCATCTCCTCTTCATCCCCACATCCCCTTTCGAAAAACGGTTGACCTGCCCTTCAGCGCCAACTCCCGCAAGCCTTCATTCCCCTGCGGCAAGGTGTTAGACTCGAACCATGCGAAAACTTAAGTCAGGCGGCGGCTGGCCGGCCGTCTTTTATACGCTGCGGAAAGGCCGCGAGGTCGGCGGCATCTGGAAGCTCTGGAAGGCGATGCGCACCAAGAACGCCTGCAAGACTTGCGCCTTGGGCATGGGCGGGCAGGCGGGCGGCATGGTCAACGAACAGGGGCACTTTCCAGAGGTCTGCAAGAAATCGCTGCAAGCCATGGCCGCCGACATGCAAGGCGGCATCCGCGATGGCTTCTGGAGCACGTACTCCATCGCGCAGTTGCAGGCATTCTCGCCGCGCGAATTGGAGTCGTGCGGGCGGATCACCACGCCGCTGGTTCACGAGCGCGGCCAGGATTATTACCGACCGATCTCCTGGGAAGACGCTCTCGCGCGGCTGGCCGGCAAGCTGAAGCAGATTCAGCCGGACGAAAGCTTTTGGTATTTCAGCGGCCGCAGTTCGAACGAGGCGGCCTTTCTGCTGCAAATGTTCGCCCGGCTGTACGGCACGAACAACGTGAACAATTGCAGCTATTACTGCCACCAGGCCAGCGGCGTGGGGCTCACGAGCGCCGTCGGCAGCGGCACGGCCACGATCGAACTGGCCGATCTGGACGGCGCCGATTTGGTGTTCGTGATCGGCGGCAATCCGGCCAGCAACCACCCGCGGCTGCTGCGCACGCTGATGCAGGTCCGTCGCCGCGGCGGCGAGGTGATCGTCATCAACCCGGTCATTGAGACGGGGATGGTCAACTTTCGCGTGCCCAGCGACGTGCGCAGCCTGCTGTTCGGCAGCCCGATCGCCAGCCTCTACGTGCAGCCGCACATCGGCGGCGACCTGGCCTTGCTCACCGGCATCGCCAAGCGAATCGACGAGATGCAGGCCAGCGACGTTGAGTTCCTGCAGAACCATTGCGAAGGCTGGCAGAACTTTTCGCTGCACCTGCGGAGCCTCGACTGGGACGAAATCCGGCGCAAGTCGGGCGTGGCGCGTGAAGAAATCGATCGACTGGCCGAGCGCTACGCCAAGGCCAAGCACGTCGCGTTCAGTTGGACGATGGGCATTACGCATCACGTGCACGGCGTACACAACGTGCAGGCGATCGCCAACCTGGCCTTGATGCGGGGCATGGTCGGCCGACCGCATTGCGGGCTGCTGCCGATCCGCGGCCACTCGAACGTGCAAGGCATCGGCTCGGTCGGCGTCACGCCCAAGCTCAAGGAGGCGATCTTCGAGCGGCTGCAGAACTATTTTCACGTCGAACTGCCCGCCCAGCCGGGTCTCGACACGATGGCCTGCATGGACGCCGCCGAGAACGGCAAGCTCAAAGTCGGCGTCTGCCTGGGCGGCAATCTCTACGGTTCGAATCCCGATCTGGCGTATGCGGCGCAGGCGCTCGGCAAGCTCGATTTGCTCGTCTATCTGAACACCACGCTCAACACGGGCCACGCCCACGGCCTGGCGGCTGAAACGATCATTTTGCCGGTCTTGGCCCGCGACGAAGAGCCGCAGCCGACCACGCAAGAGTCGATGTTCAACTACGTGCGCTTGAGCGACGGCGGCCCGGCGCGGCACGCCGGACCGCGGAGCGAAGTGGAACTCGTCGCCGACCTGGCCAACCGCGTGCTGGGCGATTCGACGCCGATCGCCTGGCCGACGATGCAAAGCACTGGCCGCATCCGCGAGGCCCTCGCCGAGATCGTACCCGGCTACGAAGAAATCGGCGAGATCGACGCCACGAAGCTCGAATTTCGCATCAGCGGCCGCGTGTTTCACGAGCCGAAGTTTCCCACGCCCAGCGGCCGGGCAAAGCTGCACATCCACGAGCTGCCCGAGTTGGCGGGCGGCCACGGCGAACTGCGGCTAATGACCGTCCGCAGCGAAGGACAATTCAACACGGTCGTGTACGAAGAATACGATCTGTATCGCGCTCAGGACCGCCGCGACGTGATTTTAATGAACCCGGCCGACGTCGAGCGGCTCGGCCTGACGGCCGACGAGCGAGTGACGGTGCGCAGCGAGGTCGGCGGCCTGCCGGGCATCCTGGTGCGGCCCTACGACGAGATCAAGGCCGGCAACGTCTTGATGTATTACCCCGAGGCCAACGCGCTCGTGCCCCGCAAGCTCGATCCGCTGTCGAAGACGCCGGCGTTCAAGAACGTGCTCGTGACGCTCGAACCTTTGCCTGCTGGCGAAGCCGCCGCGGCGCGGCGGCCGATCGTTGAACTGGCGCCGCAGCCGGCGAGCCGCAGACCGCTGAAAAGTTGTTAGCATGGTAGTAGCAGGCACACTCCGTGTGCCGTGGCCTTCGATGTCGAGGCGCCAAAAAGTAGAAGCGGCATCTTGCCGCTTCAAATAACGCGGCAGGATGCCGCGTCTACTGCGGAGCGACGATGATGGAACCGCGGCCGCTGCAATTCGGGCTGAAGACGATCCTGGCGATCACGGCGGGAGTCGCCTTGTTTTTTGCCGCCGGGTCGTGGTTCGGGCCGGCCGGGTACGTAGGCATCTGCATGGTTACGGTTCTTGGCACGGCGCTCTTCTATCCGCGATTGGCTATCGTCGAGAGAGTCGTGATGTGCCTGATTGTGGCCATCCTCGTCGCCCTCCTCTTGCCCGCACAAGCGACGAACTGTACTGGGCGCAGACGGTCGCAGTGTACGAACAACCTCAAGCAGATCGGGCTCGCGCTGCACAATTACAACAGCGCTTACGGCTGTTTCCCGCCGGTCTGCACGACGGACGAGAACGGCAAGCCGATGCATAGTTGGCGAGTGTTGATTTTGCCATTTATGGAGCAGCGAGAGCTGTACGACCGTTACGACTTCAACGAACCTTGGAACGGTCCGCACAACGCGCTGTTGGCGAACGAAATGCCGCCGGTCTTCCGTTGCCCAAACGACACGGCGAACCCGGGAGCAAACACGGACTACGTCGCCGTCGTCGGGCCGGAGACAATCTGGCAGCCCGACCAGAGTACGACATTTCGTGACATCGAAGACGGCTCTTCCAGCACGATCGCCGTCATTGAGGCTTCCGGCGCCGGCATCCACTGGATGGAACCGCGAGACTTGCCGTTCGCCGCACTGGCCAAGCGCGTCAATCCCAAACCGGGCCCCGGCATTTCGAGCATGCATCCCGGCGCCGTGCTCGCCGTCTTCGCCGACGGCCACACGCAGTCGATCGACGAGGGCATTTCACTTGAACAGTTGAAGGCCCTGTTCACCAAAGCGGGCGGCGAGGCGATCGACGACGACTTCTGATGCCCTCGCCGCTGCGGCCCGCTACAGATACATGCCCACGAATCCGCCCTGCTGGTCGCTTTCCGATTGAATCCGCGCGATGCGCTCGACCGTTTGCGCCAGGTCGCCGGCGGCGATGTAGCGGTCGAATTCGACGGCGATGCTGCGAGCCACGGTTTCCTTGAACCATTCGACGATCGGTTCGGTCAGCCAGTCGCAGGTCTCGCGAGCGAGCTGAACTTCCAAGTGGCAGCGGACCGTCTTTTGGTCGGTCTCGTCGGTCAGCGCGACCCCCTCGAAGCTGAATTCCAGCGAACCGATCTCGGGCTGGTTGGTGAGATGATAGACGCACGCGGCGTTGTAGAGAAAATACGCGTTGTGCGAGCCGTGCGCGTCGATGGCGCGCTTGATCCGTTCGCAGCGCTGGCGGTACTTCGGCGAGGCGTCGATCGGAACGTCGAGCCGCCCCACGCTGCGCAGCGGCAAGCAATCGAACGTGATTTCGACGTAGCGATTCATCGCAGATTCTCCCCCTCGCCCTCAGCTCCCTGCGCTGCCGGGCTCGCTCGGTAACCGGCCAGCCGCGACTTTCCGGATGGTTGCGGCCGCCAGCCCAAGAGCATCCAGCCGCGCTGGGTTTGCATCTCGGTCAACTCCAGCTTGCCGAGTTGCTGCCAATGGCCTGGCAAAATCAAACCCTCGGACGCGATTTCCGACCTGAAAATCTTGTCGAAGCGGTGCTTGAGCAAGTTGCGGAAGCCGATCAACCGGGTCGGCAGCCGGCGGCCCGAATTGGGTTTGAAGCCCGGCGGAAAGATTTCCAACTCTCCCTGGCGAACGGCTTTGATCGTTCCCGCCTCGCGGCTGAGTTGGTAATGCGCCGTGATGTTCATCGGTTCGTCGAATTGCCGCACGTCGGAAGAAAACTGCAGGCCGCGGATCGTGATCGACGCCAGGCTTGGACCGATGCGGACCGTGACCGGCGCCCGCTGGGCGAACGTGATCGACCAGGGCCCCTTGGGTTCTTCGTCCTGCAATTCGGTCGGTACGCGGCCCATGTATCGCAGCGACAACTGCTCGAATTGAGTGCGGTTCAGCGTCTGGCCGGCAAGCAGACCTTGAGCGAAGTTGTTGGGCAGCGACTCGTGGAATCGAACCGTCAGGGCGGGTTGATTCTGCGGTTCGGGCGGCGGAAAGGGCGCCGCCAGGCGTCCCAGACCGTCTTTTTGCAACAGAAATCGCATTTCGTTCGCCGAAGTGCTGAACTCGAACCGTTCGGGAAACTCGCCGAGCCGCACCAACGGGTTGCGAAACTTTTCCAGGTAGTCGGCGTTCGAGGTTTTCAGCTCGCGGTTCAGTTCGGCGGCCAGGCGGCGATTCAGCCGTTGCTCGGCATGCCGCGAGGCGATCGCTTCGCTCTGGCGCTTTTGTCGAGGAATGCGCTTGCGAGCGACGTGGCGGACCAAATGGTCGACCAGGCCATGCTTGGTCGACCACACGCCGTAGATATGACTGCGGGCCGAGGCGACCGTCTCGGGCGCCAAAGCCTGGAAGCCTCGAGCATCGAGCGACATCCGCTGGCGGCCGAGCAACTGGGTGCGGCTGGTGCTGCCGATTCGCGCCGGCCCGTTGGCGCCGACGGTTCGGGCGTAATTGACGCCTTCGAGCACGGTTTCCAACAGGGCCGAGTTCGGGTTGGGAATCAGTTTGACCAGCACTTGGCCGACCGTTCGGCCGTTGCCCGAGATTCGCGTGCCGAGGATCACGTCGCGGACCGGCTCGGTTTCGTCCACCGGCCGCCCGGCCCCGGCCGAGATCAATTCCTGCGTCAGGTGGACGTACAAGTTCGGCTGCGAGAGCCGCCGGCGAATCTGGCGAACCAACGACCTGGCTTGGCGGCGGCGTTCGAGCCACTCCAAGGAATCCGCGGCATGCTCCAAGTCTTCTGGCACGCCGGCTTTGCCGAAAGCCTCCAGATGTTCGGCCAGATTGCTCAATTGCGAATCGAAGACTTCCGGCGCCTTGGGATCCGACGCTTCCTCGGCCAAATCGAGGTACGCCCGCATGGCCAGAGCTACGTTGCGCCAAATGGGCAGTTCCAATCCGGCATGATCGGCCCGGTAGCGGAGATAGACTCGCTCTAGCTCCGATAGATCGAGCGTCGGCGAGCGAAGCTGCGCCTGCATTTCCTCCCAGAGCAAATATCGCTTCCAATTGCGGCCGTTCGCGCCGCCGGTATTCAAATAGCGATCGAGTTGGCCGAGGGCAGCAAGCAATTGCGTTTGAGCGGCAGCCAAGTCGCCGCTCGTATGGGGGGAATAAGTTCCCTGTTCCGCGCGAGTGCGAGAGGCCAAGTCGCCCACGGCCTCGGCTGCAGGCGCCGCGCTGCCATTCTCTCCGGCAGCGGCGGGCTGCGGCGGCTCAGGCTCTTGAGCCGCCACGAATTCGCATGCGCAAGACAATGCCAAAAAAAGGGTTAAGTATCGAATCACCGCCTGAAAAGGCCGGGCTGTTAAGCGAGTCATGCCGGGCTCCTTGCGACCGTCCGGAGACCCCGGAGGCCAAAGCTCCTGTCATAACATGAAAGATAGGGCGAGGCTACCTCCTGCACCTCGGCTGGGGAGAAAACCTGCGCTGCCGGTTGATTTTGACCAGCCCTCCTGTTACACCGGAACGCTTTAAGCAGAAAAGTCACCCCAATCGACAAACTCATCACCGAGCACGCAGCTATGAATGTCTTCTCGCCGCACGCTAATCGGCCCTGATAGCCGGGCTCTATTGCGGCACTTTTCTTGTCGCCGGCGCCGAGCGGCACGTCCCAGAGGGGGACGAAGTTGCGGGCATTGGCTTTTTCCCACTGGCTGACGACCGCCGCGGTCGCTAGCCGGCGTTGAGTCGCGCAGGCTCAACCTTGCTCCCCGAGGAGGTACATTGATGTCTCGAACCCTACTCTTTCTCGCTATTTTGTCGTTGGCTGCAAGTCCCGCAATGGCTCGCCACCGCTGGCGGTCGGCCCCCGAAGCTCCGAAGGCGCCGGCCGGGGCCGTCAAGCCTGCGAACATCGAGTGGCAGCTCGATTACGCCGAGGCAATGAAAAAGGCTCAATCGCAGCAGAAAATGCTTTTGATCTGGTTTCAGCCCGCCCGGCCGTCGGCGTCCAGCCGACAGTTCGAAACGACCGCGCTCGGCAGTTCCCAGGTAAGAGACAAGCTCGAAGAGTTCGTGGCACTGAAAGTCCCGGCCGACGTCAAAATCACCGTGGACGGCCGCGAAACGAAAGTCCTGGCCCACCCGGCGTTTGAGGAACTGCACGGGCATGCGGGAGTGGCCATTCTCGATTTCGCGCACGCCGAGGCGCCCTATTACGGCCGCGTGGTCACGGCGCTGCCGTTTACCCCAGGGAAGTATTACCGCTTTCAACCCAAGCATTTGGCCGTGGCCCTTGAACTGCCGCCGGGGACGATCACGCAGCGAACGATGGTGTTCGCCGTTCGCATCCACCCCGAGGCGCCCGCCAGCACGCGCGGCGAACTCGATCCGGCGCTCACCAATGCCGCCCGGCAGCACTCGCAACATCAAGCAAGGATTCGCCTGCAAGGCCACCATAATTGGGGGAGCCGATTCCCCCGGTTAAGCGCTCTGCTGCCGTTCGGGCTGCGGGCGCAGGAGGTGGTTGCGGAAAGCTGGCCTCACGAGACGATGGTCGATGCCGCGGTCGATTGCGTCGATAGCTGGCGCCAATCTTCAGGACATTGGAGCGCGGTACGTGCTCGCCAGCCGCGTTTCGGGTATGATATGCAGCGCGGGTCGAACGGCATCTGGTACGCCACCGGCCTGTTCGGCAACTACCACTGAGCCGCCGCCGACGGCCGATTTCTGCTCTCGATCAACCTCGCCAGCGCCGAACCCCCGCCGCGAATTGCCGCACGCGATTCCGGTTGGGGGTTCTTTTTTGAATTTGCGGGCGGCGCGTTGCCATTTGGCAACGCAAGCGTTGAAAAAAGTCCCCAAGTTGACAAAAGGCATGCTAGGGTTGCAAAGAAGAATCAACCCGGCGCGAGGCTTGGCTGCGCTCGCACTGGCCGGCGCGATTGCTCTCCGCGGTCCGATCAACCGCGGCGGACGAACACCTTGCTCGGCGCTTCGGGTGAAGCATGGATCGAATGGGAATTCGCGCACGGCGGCGACTGGCGACGTTGGCGTTTTGCGCCCTCGTCGTGCAAGGCTGCGCTTACGGCCGGCCGCCGCGAATCGATCCCTCGGGCGAGCATTTCTTCATTCCCGGACCGATCGTCTACGACGAAGAGCCTCGGCCCCCTTTGCCGCACCACGAGCGTCACGAGTTGGTCAAACTCTCGCTCACGCCGTCGAAGATCGTGGCGCCGGTCGGCAGCGAGGTCGTGTTGCTCGCCGCCGTGTGCGGCGCCGACGGCTGCATGTACGCCAATCAGGAAGTCGAGTGGATGTTGGCGCCCGGCGGCGCTGGGCAGTTCATTGCGCTGGGCCGAAAGAGCCCGCTGGATTGGCTGGTCGGCTTCAGTAATTGGCCGCGCAAGGTCAACGGTTCGTATGCCATCGGCACGACCTCGGCGCGATATTTGTGTCTGACTCGCGGCACGCCGACGCCTGCCGACGACATGCCGGTGCAGCGCGGGCAAGCCTGGATTTCGTTGACCTCGCCGGTCGAAGGCGTGAGCTATGTCACGGCGCACGCGCCCGGGGTGCAGGCCTGGGACGGGCACGTGCAGACGGCGACGGTGTACTGGGTCGACGCCGAATTCGTCTATCCTCCGCCCGCCATCAACCCGGCCGGCAGCAAGCACGTTTTTACCACGACTCTCGCGCGGCATTCGACGCATGCTCCGATTGAAGGTTGGCGCGTGCGTTACGAGATCACCGGCGGCCCGCCGGCGGGCTTTGCTCCCGATGGCGCCAAGGTCGTGGAGGTTCCCACGAACGAGCTGGGGCAAGCCAGCGTCGAGATCTATCAACTCGAACCGGCGCCCGGCACGAATACGATCGGCATTCAGGTCATTCGGCCCTCCGACGGGAGTGCGGGCGGCGAGCGGTTCATCGTCGGCAACGGCGGCACGCACAAGACCTGGAGCACGCCGGGCCTGTCGCTGCGCAAGACCGGCCCCGAACGCGGCGTCGTCGGCGACACGCTCGTTTACCGAATCGAAGTGCGCAACCCGGGCGATCTGACTTGCAAGGGAATTGTCGTCACCGATCAACTCTCGGAGGGCTTGACGTTCCTGGGCAGCAATCCGCCCGTGCAGCCGGCCGGCGGCCAGCTCCAATGGCCATTGGGAGATTTGCTGAGCGGCGAGGGACGCACGATCGAGGTCAATCTGCGCGCCGAGCGACCGGGCACGGTGAACAACTGCGCCACCGCCGCGAGCGCCGACAAGCTGACCGCACAGGACTGCGCCGCCACGACCGTCGTGGTGCAGACGCTGCAAGTGGAATTGAGCGGTCCGCCGCAAGTCGCCGTCGGCCAGGAAGTCGCGTTTCAAGCGCGGATTACGAACACCGCTGGGATTGCGGCGACGGGATTGGTGATCGTCGGCCGCTACGATCCAGGCTTGCGGCACGCGGCCGGGCAAAACCCGATCGAACGAACGCTCGGCGATTTGCAGCCGGGCGAAACGAAGCTCGTCGACATCACGTTCGTCGCGGTCCAAGCGGGCGAGCTCTGCCATACGATCGAAATTCATGCGCCTGGGGGCGGGGCGATTGGCAGCGCCAAAGCGTGCGTAACCGCGGCGGCCCCGGCAGCTCCCGCTCCCGCTCCGCCGCCCGCCGCCGCAGCGCCTGCCGTACCAGGCGGGCGGCCCGATCTGGTCGTCCATAAGACGGGGCCGGTGCGGATGAACGTCGGCGAGACGGCGAAGTTCACGATCGAGATCGTCAACCAGGGCCAGGGCGCCGCGACCAAGCTCAAGATCATCGATCACTACGACGCCTCGCTCAATCCGACCGACGCCTCGCCCGGCTCGAAGTGGACCGGCGCCGACCTGCAATGGGACGAGGAGCGGCTCGAACCGGGCGCCAGCATCCGGCTCGGCATCAACTGCCAGTGCACCGCGCCGGCCGCCAAGTCCTGCAATCGCGTGACGGTCACCTGCCAGGAACAAGTTCGCGACGATGCGGAAGCGTGTCTGGTGATTTCTCCGCCGCCGGGCGGCGTGAGCGTGGTGATGGCCGAAAAGGCCGACCCGCTCCGCGTCGGCGAGCAGACGAGTTATGAAATCACCGTCGCGAACTACGGTCAAACGGCCGACGGCCAGGTGGCGGTCGTCGTTACCGTCCCGCCCGAAATGACGCCGCTGAGAATCCGCTCGCAGGGTCCGGACGGCGCCACGATGACGATCGACGGGCAGACGGTCCGCTTCTCGCCGGTCGCCGAATTGCGGGCCGGCGACGAGTTGCACTACAGCGTGCAAGTCCGCGCGGAGCAGGCAAGCGACCAAGCCCGCTGCCGCGTCGAAGTCACGACCCGCAATCAGAAGTCTCCGCTTGCGCAGGAAGAAACCACTCGGATCATTCCCGTAGATTCGGGGCAGTTCACTGGCTCCCGCGATCGGCGTCTTTTTCTGCCCGCTCGGCATTCGGCGCCGGCTTATCGCCTAACCGCAAGTCGATCGTGAGTTCAGCATGACCTCGCCTGATCGTGAGCCTGCAACTTCCGTTGCGGCAAAGACGCTGGCGCAGCTCGAACATCGACAAATCCGAAGCTTTGGTATCGCCGATTACGAGCAGTACGTCGTGTTGTCGAAGGTCCGCGGCGCTGCCGGCGCTCTCGGAGTCGACGGAATGCACGATCGTCTCGCCGTTCCGCCTCACGAGATGAATGCCGCTGAGGTTGTAAACATCCTCACGGTCGAAACTCTTACCCTTGCGCAGATACATGACGTTGTTCGGGAAGTCGAAGGTCACTTTGAATCGGCAGAGGAAGCCGAGCCCTAGGGAGTTCTTCTTCATGCGGTCGAAAACCGCGCCACGGTACTCGAAACCGCCCACGGCGATGCTATTGGCGCGGCCCTGCCGAACAGTCGCTGTTTTCGAAAACGAGCTAATGTCCGTGTAGCCGAGCCAATCGAGGTCGCCGTTGTCCGACAACCAATCGAAGAACCTCGCTTCAACCCCGCCGCTGTTACGACTATGCGATCCCGTATCGATGAGGAACTCGCGATGCGAGCGACCTGCCAACGTCGCCAGTGCGAACGGACCTTCCAAAAACCCACGCTGCTTGTGCCAAATCAAAGGGACTCCTTCCCCCGGTTCTGGAGCGACCGAATCGAGCACTCGCAATTTTCCTTCATCGAAATCGATCGAGACCACAAACGCCTTGAGAGCGTCGATGCCGAGCACACCATCGATCGGCTTTGAAGGGCAACGGAAGGCATCGCCGAAATCCTGGCAATAAACCCGTCCGCGGTCGTAGCGTATTTCAAGCTTTCCGAGCTTGGTTGCGGGGGCCTCGAATCGCTCGATTTCCTCGACGCCAGCCACCGTCGCGACGCGTGCAGTTCCCCGCGGTTCGCCGAGCAAATGGCGCAGTCGGCCATTGAAAACCGACCCGGTCGAGCCAGTGTCAACAATAAACCTTAACGTTTGACCGCGAACGGCGACAGGTAGAAAGATGAAATCCGCCTGTGCCGCGAAATCGAACTCCTCGACAACCTGCGCTGCTGCGGCTCCGCTTAGCGCGACTTGCACCGCAGTTAGCGCAGATACGCAGACGGTTTTTACCACCCACTTATAAACGCGACTATTCATAGTTTTCCACGGCGCAATAGAGGGCGCGATGGATCTTTTGAAACGCGCCACAGGGCGCGCATACAATAACCATGCTGCGCCGAGTTGCCCTCACGTGGTTCTACTTAGGCTCAATTGTTATATTGCCCTTGATGCCGATATCCCCTTCGACTCCGCCGCCTTTTTTCAAATTCCCGCCGCCCTCGATCTCAACTTCCAGCTCCCACGGATTCTCGCACTTGATCCATAAATCGTTGTAATGCAGCCGCTCCATGAACTGGCGCATTTGCTCCAGCCGCTCCACAGTAGCTTGATTGGCTCGTATCTCCTCGTTTTCCAGTTCCTTGAGCAGTTTTTCGCGTTGTTGCTTCGATAATGCGCCGAGCTGCCGGGGCGGCGTGCAGATCGTGTTCAGAAGATCCTGGCCCTCGGGACTGTTGGGATCGAAAATCGTCCCGGTTAAAATCGACCCGTCGGGCGGCGGCAGCAATTCGTCGACTTCCTTGGGCTTCTCGCCGGTCGGATCGGTGCGGTCGGTCGGCTCGTTCTTGACATACCGGGCGAGGTTCGTGTCGCCGCCGGCGAAATCTTCGGGGTCTTCGCTGATGAAGCGGCCGATGGTTGGATCGTACATGACGGGCATCCTTTCGAGAATGGGGAAACGGTTCTGTTCTTCACGCTCTTCTACAACGTCACTTGGATGGGCCCCGAACCGCGGTGCAAAGCGATGATCCGCTCGAGCGCAGCTTGGGCGAGGTGCGTCGCCTTTTGTTCCAAGGCGTTGCGCGGCAGTGGGGTGCAGATCTCGATTCGCTCCGCCATCGGCAAGCACTGGAAGCGATTTCTGCCCGCGTTGTCCATCTGCCGCATGTCATTCAGGATCGCCGCGGCGATGGTCGCTACCGCCAAGCCGGCCCCGCGCCGGCGATCGAGCCGAGCGGCGGCCTGGAAGGCGGCGATTGCCTGCGAGATTTGCAAATTGTCGAGCAAGCAGCATCCGCGGGCCGTGATGAAAGCGGCCAACTCCTCGCGCGGCGAAAAGTTCCGCAGATAGACCCCGCTGGCAAGCTCGGCGTCGCTGATCGGCGCCGGCCACTGGCGGTAATAGTCGTCGGTTCGCGGAAGAAATCCGATGGCCGTCGACTCGATGTTGAATTGCTCGCCGTCCGGCCCCTGCTACCGCGCAAAGTAGTGCTCTTTCGCCTCAACCAGCTTGAGCGGGTAGTTGAGCCGCCTCCCGATCGCAAGATAGAGAACCGGCAGCGAAACGCAGGTTCCGCCGAACCCAGTCAACGGCCCATGAATGAAGTGGGTGCGAGAGTCCGTGGCATTGTATGGCCCGGTCATCGAAGCCGGGTTGTAGCTGACGCCCAGGCTTCGCTGCAGCACCGTGATCATCGCCATGATACGGAACTGCGCGGCCGAGCCGCCGGACTCCTCGGGCGAGCGAACGAATTTCGGCCACCAACGTTCGGTCGATGCTTCGACCAACTCGGCCCACTCGTCCAACCGTGCCAGGCAGGCGGCGATGTCCAGGCCCTCGGCGCCACGCAATCCCGATGCAGCGGCCAGATTGATCTCGGCGATGTCACGCCGAGCCAACTCTGCCTCGGTTAGCGAGCAATAACTGTCGTATTCCACGGACTTGCCCTCGCCTGCCACGCGCGTGCAAAACGCCACGATTGACGTTAAACGTAGCCGTTACGGTGCGGAAGTCAAGTGATTGGCGTGCCGCGCGATGCGAATGCCTGGCTGGCTCGGCAAAGCCTCGGCTCGCTCGCGAGGCAGCAAAAACAGGCGAGGGGACTTGATCTCACGGCAGCCCGACGTTTTGTGCTTAACGGAAGGGCGCGGCGCTCCGTGCTTGGGAGGGCGACCCGTCAGACGCCGGCGACCTGGCGGTGCGGCGTTTGCGACTTGGAAGCGGCCTGCTCAGATTCGAGCGCCTGGCGCAGGTCGATCTCGCGGCCCGGCACGCGGTGGCGAACGTAGTTCCGCACGAACTCTACGGTCTCGTCGACCTCGTCGGCCTGGATCACCAGCAGCTCGCCCGGCTGCGCGGTTTCCAGCGCCATCTCGACCGCTTTCAGGGCGCCTTGGATCTCGACGATCTCGGGCACGAACGCGGCGCGTTCCAGACCCCGGCGGATCAAGGCCATGATCTCGCCCTCGGCGCGGCCGCGGCGATAGTGGTCTTCGTAGAGAATCACGCGGTCGAAGGCGTCGCCCACCAATTCGCCCTGGGCGATCAGATCGCAGTCGCGGCGGTCGCCGGCCGACGAGTAGACGATCGAGCGGCGGACGTGCGGGAACTGCTCGACGACTTCGATCAAGGCCGCCACGGCCGATGCATTGTGTCCGTAGTCGACGACGACCGTCGTTTCGCCGATTTCCAGCAGGTTGAAACGTCCCGGCGACTGTTCCAGGTTGGCGGCGAACGACTCCAGGGCCGCGCGTAGGGCTTCGAACGAGAAACCCAGCGCCCAGCCGGCGCCGGCCGTGGCCAGCGAGTTTTCGATCTGGAAGCCGACGCGGCCGCCGTGCGTGAGCGGAACTTTGGCGAGCGGTGCGAGCGGCATTTCCACGGGGCCTTCGGCGGCCACGATCATGCCGTCGCGAACGAACAGCGCGCGGCCGCCCTTCTGGCGGTGCGCGGCGATCATCGGGTCGTCGAACTGCTGGGCGAAGTAAACCACCGCACCGGGGCACTTTTCGGCCATGGCCGCTACCAGCGGGTCGTCGGCCTTCAGCACGGCCGTACCGCTGGGGGCGACCGCCTCGACCACGGTTCGCTTGACGCGGGCCAGATCCTCCAGGGTTCGAATGTCGCCGGCGCCCAAGTGGTCGCCGTCGGCCAGGTTCGTGACGACAGCCACGTCGCAGAAGTCGAAGCCCAGGCCTTCTCGGAGGATGCCGCCGCGGGCCGTTTCCAGCACCGCCGCTTCGACGCGCGGGTTCATCAGCACGGCGCGGGCGCTCTGCGGTCCGCTGCAATCGCCCGTATCGATCCGCCGGCCGCCGACGAAAATGCCGTCGGTGCAAGTCATGCCTACGTGCTTGCCCTGGCTGGCAAACAAATGGGCGATGAACCGGGTGGCGGTCGTTTTGCCGTTCGTGCCGGTGACGGCAACGATCGAAATGCGGGCCGTATCGCCGGGTTCGAACATCGTCGCGATGATCGCTTCGCCCACCGGACGCGACGCGCCGATCGAAGGTTCGATGTGCATCCGCAACCCAGGGCCGGCGTTGACTTCGACCACCGCGCCGGCCTGCTCTTCCAAGGGGCGGCTGATGTCGTCGGCCAAGATGTCGATGCCCGCGATGTCCAAGCCGATCGCCTTCGCCGCTTCGATCGCGCGGGCGGCGACTTCCGGATGCACCAGGTCGGTGACGTCGGTCGCGGCGCCGCCGGTGCTGAGATTGCCGTTGCGGCGGATCAACACCTTCACGCCCGGCGCGGGAATGGACGAGGGGTTGAACTGCTGCTCGGCGAGCACGCCCATCGCGATCGAATCGATCCGGATGCGGGTCAAAGGGGTCGCGTGATCGTTGCCGCGGCGCGGGTCGGCGTTGACCTTTTCGACGAGCTCCGCCACCGTATGAACGCCGTCGCCGATGACGTGGGCCGGCTCGCGGCGGGCCGCGGCAATGAGCTTGTCGCCGACGACCAGCAGGCGGTGGTCGCCGCCGGCGATATAACGCTCGACGACGATCGACGAGCCTTCCTGTCGGGCGGCGGCGTAGGCGGCTTTGACTTGCTCTTCGGTGGTTAAATACGCGGCCACTCCGCGACCTTGGTTGCCGTAACGCGGCTTGACGACCACCGGGGCGCCGATTTCGCGGGCGGCTTCCCAGGCGTCGTTCGCGTCGCTCACCGGCCGGCCTTCGGGCGTCGGCACGCCGACGGTCCGCAACAGCGTTCGCGTCAGGTCCTTGTCTTGGGCGATCGACTCGGCAATGGCGCCGGTGCGGTCGGTTTCGCCGGCCAGAATCCGCCGCTGCTTGGCGCCGTAGCCGAGCTGCACCAGGTTGCCCTCGTTCAGGCGCCGCATCGGAATGCCGCGATTGAGCGCCGCGTTGACGATGGCGCGCGTGCTCGGTCCTAAGCGCAATTCCTGGTTGAGTTCGCTGAGCCGCTCGACTTCGGCCTTCACGTCGTAAGGCCGGTCGTAGACGGCCGCCAACACCAATTCGAGCCCGGCTTCGAGGCAAGCCTTGGCGAAGTTCTCGTCTTGGTATTCGACGACGACTTTATAGACGCCTTCTTGAGAAGTCTCGCGCGCGCGGCCGTAGCCCACCTCGGCGCCGGCGAGCGATTGCAATTCGAGCGTCACGTGTTCGAGAATGTGTCCCGGCCAGGTTCCGCGGCGCAGCCGTTCGAAAAAGCCGCCGCGCTCGCCGATGCTGCAGCGATGCTCGATCATCGAAGGCAGCCAACTCATCAAGCGGTCGTTAAAGCCGGGCAGCTCGTTGGACGGCGAATCCTTGAGTTCTTCCAGGTCGACCCAAGCCTCGAGAACGGGGAATTTGGCCCAGATGTTCGGGCCGCGCAACGAAAGAATCTTGAGAATCTTCATGCCTCTGTGCTCAATGCCTCTCTACTTTATGAAGCGCTCAACCGGGCTTTGCCAAATTGCGGCTTGCCGGATTGCGGCGGGATTGCTGAGATGTTCCGGACCCAGCGCGGGCTTGCTTTGGAGTACGCGAGAAGTGGCCGCGAAGTTTGATGCTAACCGAAAAATGGCGATTTGCTAGCGTATCTTTCGCGGATTTCGACCTGCCCGCATTATACCCACTCTCGCTGCACGCGTCGCCTTGACGCAGGCCGTCTTGGCAATTCATCGGAGCCGGGACCAGCCGTGCATGACCTATACTATCCGGGTGACTGCCCATATCGGTAGTGCCTTCCAATCCCGACTTGCGCTTTGCGCTATCCGTTTAAATAGCCCAGGCATTTATGCCTGGGATCCATAGAGCGCGCTTTGCTGCGATCGGCGCCTCGCGGGCCGCCGGCGGCGGCCCGCGAGGCGCCGATCGCGCGTGGAGGGCTGAAATGGATCGCGAATCCCAGGCATAAATGCCTGGGCTACGTAAAAAAACCAACCACCCGCCTGAACGGCAGAAACTGTTCGTCTTGCGACGCGGTCACGTGCCTGTCCGGCAGTTTGCCACATATTTGCGGAACCGATTTAGCAACTTGGCGTGCGATATAGAATAATGTCGCGTGCGGCTGGAACGTTACGCCGAGCGATCGCCGTCCGGAAACGTGCGTCGCCGGGCAAGATCGCCAAAAGGCTTTGTCCCGCTTGGCCTTTCTCCATAAAATGAAATTCCGAGTGAATTAATATTTCCGCTTTTTTGGTGTGCAACATTCGAGCCAAGCGAAGCCGCTACCGGCCGTAAACTGTAATGCGATTGTAACTCGTTAGGAGTCTTCATCTTTGGCTGAAAAGCTCGATCCCTGCCGACTTTTGCCCGAGGCCTGGCGCGACGCGGTTCGAGCCGAGTTAGCGTTTGGTGAGATCGTGCTGGCTTGGTTCGAACCCGATCTCGACAGCCGGCTGCGCTTTAGCCGCGAACTGGTGGTGGTCACCGACCGGCGCGTGCTCACAAGCGGCCTGACGATTTCGCGCCAACAGGGCAGCGACCTCCCCCAGGGGGATCGCCAGGCCTGGCGAAGTTGGCCGCTGGAAGCCGTGGTGCGCATCGACTGCGCGCAACGGGCCGGCGTGGGCACGCTCGAATTGTTATCGAATCGTGAGCGACTGGCCCATTGGCGGTTTACGCTCGGCCGTTCTGCGAATGCCACCCGCTTGGTGCAGCAGTTCGAAACGCTGCGCCGCGAAGGACCAGGCGAGCGGCTGGTGGATGAGACGCAGCCTGATCGGGCGGCCGAGGTTTGTCCGGAATGCGGAACGGCGCTGCCGCTCGATTCGGTCAACTGCCCGAGCTGCGCTAGTTCGAAAGGCCCGCGGCAAACGGCTTCGCTGGTGCGGTTGCTGCGCTTTGCCGCTCCGCGCAAAGGGGCCTTGGCGCTGGGATTCGCTCTGACGTTGGCCGGCACGGCCGCCGGACTTGTGCCGCCCTATTTGACGATGCCGCTGACCGACCGCGTGCTGATTCCGCACCAGAACGGACAGCCGGTCGAGTTCAGCCTGGTGGCCTGGTATTTGTCCGGGCTGGCGTTGGCCGCGTTGGCTGCCTGGCTGTTAGGTTGGGCCCGCACTTACGTGCTGGCCTGGGTCTTCGAGCGGATCAGCGCCGACTTGAGAAATCACACTTACGCGCATCTCCAGCGGCTGTCGTTGGAATTCTTCGGCGGCAAGCGCACCGGCGACTTGATGGCCCGCGTCAGCACCGACACCGATCGCATCTGCAATTTCCTCTCGCTCAACCTGCTCGACTTCGTCACTGATCTGCTGATGATGGTGATGACCGCCGGCGTGCTGTTTTGGATTAATCCTTGGCTCGCCCTGGCCACGCTGTTACCGTTTCCGATGATCGGCTGGATGGTCAGCCGGGTGCGAGAGCGCTTGCGGATTGGCTTTTTGGAAGCCGGGCGCGTGTGGGGCGAAATGACGAGCGTGCTGGCCGACACGATCCCCGGCATTCGCGTCGTCAAAGCCTTCGCTCAGGAGCAGCGCGAGATCGATCGCTTTCGTCAGAGCAACGACCACGTGCTGGCGGCCAACGACCGCGTGAACCGCGTCTGGTCGATCTTCGGCCCCGTCGTCACGCTGAGCACCGAGACGGGTTTGCTCGTCGTGTGGGCTTTTGGGGCCTGGCTGGTGTTCCAAGGTCGGATTCAGGTGGGCGTGCTGATCGCCTTCTTGGCCTATATCAGCCGCTTCTATAACCGGCTCGATTCGATGAGCCGGATGCTGGCCGCCGTGCAACGCGCGGCGGCGAGCACGCAGCGCATCTTCGAGATTCTCGATCGCGCGCCCAGCGTGGCCGAATCGGCCAACCCAGTGCGGCCGCGGCGGCTGCGCGGCGAAATCGAATTCCGTAACGTGGGCTTTTATTACGGCAGCCGGCCGGTGCTGGAGGACGTGAATCTCACCATCCAGCCGGGCGAGATGATCGGCCTGGTGGGGCCCAGCGGCTCGGGCAAGAGTACGCTGGTGAACCTGGTCTGCCGCTTTTACGACGTGAACGGCGGCGCGATTCTCGTCGACGGCATGGACCTTCGCACGCTGGCCTTGGAAGACTATCGGCGGCACATCGGCATCGTGTTGCAAGAGCCATTCTTGTTCTTCGGCACGATCGCCGAAAACATCGCTTACGGCCGACCTGATGCGAGCCGCGAAGAAATCATCGCAGCCGCCCGGGCCGCTCGGGCTCACGAGTTCATCCTGCGCTTGACCGACGGCTACGATTCGGTCGTCGGCGAGCGCGGCCAGAAGCTCTCGGGCGGCGAACGTCAGCGAATCTCCATCGCCCGGGCCCTATTGATCGATCCGCGGATCTTGATCCTCGACGAAGCTACCTCGGCCGTCGACACGGAAACCGAGCGCGAAATCCAGCTCGCGCTCGACAACCTGATCCAAGGCCGCACGACGATCGCCATCGCCCACCGCTTGAGCACGCTGCGCCGCGCCGACCGGATCGTCGTGCTCGAACGGGGCCGCATCGCCGAGATCGGCCAGCACGACGAACTGCTCAGCCAGTCCGGCGCTTACGCGAAGCTGCACCGCGCGCAATTGGAGTTGGCGGAACTCGATTGATGGTCCCAGATATAAGGTGCAGGTGCTCCGACAATGCTGAATGGACTGGCGCCGGCGACCCATTGGGGTGGCTGGTGGCAGAGCGAAGCGATGCCCCAGTGAGCTGGGGCTTCGCCTGGGCTCGGCCCCACGCCGCCCGTCAATTCTGGCTTGAAGACACACTACGCTTGACATTATCCGCATCCGCCTCTCTCCGACCTCCGACTTTCGACCTCGCCATGTCTCTTCCTTCTCCATCTCAGCCGCCGCTTGCCGCGGGCGAATTTCACTTGTCCAACGACGCTTGGGGGCGCTTGGTGCTGATCGACTCGCAGGGCGTGCGGCACGAGGGGGTCGAGCCGGTCCGCGCGTTTCCGCTTTCCGACCCCGACCGCTGGGTGGCGATCTGCGACGCGATGGGCGCCGAGTTGGCGTTCGTCGACGACCTCAAGCAGTTGTCGCCGGCCGTGCGCGAGGCGCTCGAAGAAGCGCTGGCGCGGCGCGATTTCGTGCCGGTGGTCGAACGCATCGTGCGCATTGCGGTCGACGTCGATCCGTCGGAGTGGGAGGTGATTACCGACCGCGGGGTGACTCGCTTTCTGTTGAGCGGCGACGACGGCATTCGCCGGCTGGGAGAATTCGAAGCGATGCTGATCGACGAGCACGGCACGCGCTACTTGATTTCCGACCTCCGCCGCCTCGACGCCGCCAGCCGGAAGTTGTTGGAGCGGTTTTTGTAGTGCAGTTCTCGTCTTGCAGCGATGGCCTCTTCATGGTCGTTTTTCGCTCCGCGAAAAAATGTCTTTTCGCGGAGCGAAAAGCGACAATCATTGCCTGTGGTGGCCGGCGCCCTTCATGTTTCATGTGCCGGTAACCTCGATAAACGCACGACTACGCGCCAGTGGTCGTTTTGTCGGCCGGCTGCGGATACAGCACGATGCTGATCTGCCCGCTGCGCTCTTTGTAGGCGGCCTTGACCAGCCGCAGGTCGTCGATATTCGCGGCCAGGTGCATGGCTTCGTAGATGTCGTGCTCGGAGATGTGCGAGCCGAGCATGGCGCCGCGGAGCAGTTGGCCGTCCTGCACCACCAGCTTCGAGTGGCCTTTGACCAGGTTGCCAATCGAGTGCGAACGGCAGGCCGCGGCCGTGGCGACCCAGTGGACCGAGACCAACACGGCGCTAGCGATGAAGGTGCCGGAAACCGAAGCCGAACCGGTGATGGCCCGGCTGAGCAACGAGCCGAGCATGAAACCCAAGACCATGTCGATGGCCGAAGGGCGGCCGTGAAAGCGGCTTTTGCCCACCCGCACCAGCAAGAGCCCGATCATGTAGACGACGGCGGCCCGGGCCGCCATCTGTGAAAGGGCCAGCGGTTTTTCCGGAGCGTCGCCTCCAAACCAGTCCGTCAAGGTTGCGATGGTGAATTCACCCACGTTGGTCCGACTCCCCGCTCAAGCGGCGATTCGCTCGGGCGACGTGAAATAGACTTGGATATGCCCCGCGACAAGCCTTCATCATACTGCCGCCGCCGCTCAATCGAGCCGGTCGACGAGATAGGCCAGCAGTTCGGCCATCGCCTCCAGATCGGCGACCGCCGCCCGTTCGCAAGCAGAATGAGCCGCCTTCTCCGGCGCGCCGACGAAGACCCAGTCGAGCGGAACCGACGAACGCAGCAAGTGCCCGCCGTCGGACGAACCGGACGATTGGATTTCTCGCTGATGGGGAATCTGGCTTGTGTCGGCCAGCGCCAACACGCGGTCCAAAAAGGCCTGCCGCGGCGTAAAGGCGTCGCGCAGCGAGATCACGACGCCCTTGCCGCAGGGCGTTTCGCGCGTGTGCCAGGTGATGTCGGCGATGAGCGCCTGGGCGATGCCGAGTTGGCCATAGAGCCAGTCGGCGCAGACGCGGGCGCCGTGCCCGTGGTGCTCTTCGCCGGTGCAAAAGGCGACAGCGATGTGCTTGCATTCCTCGAGCGCGCGGAGCGCCGCCCAAACCCCCGCGCGGTTGTCGAGATAGGGCGAACGGACGACGCCGCTTTTGATTTCCGGCTGGCGAGCGTACGTCCAGCGCGAGCCGGGCGTCGGCTCGACCTTTTCGCCCGCCGCGTTGCGAACCTTCCGCAAGCGGCAGAGCGGGCCGCCCTCGGGCGAAGCGCGCAACCGCCCGCAAAGACCGTCGCTCGACCGCAGCCGATCGCCGTCGCGGCCGGCGGGGGCGCCGATCGGAATCAACTGGCGATGATAACCGAGCGTGTAGCCGGTCGTGTCCGTGTGGGCGAAGATCGCCGTCCGCGGGGCGCCGCGAGCGACTATCAAATTGTCGCCGATTCGCACCAGCGTTGCGTCGGCCATCGCGCCCGTTTCGGCGGCCAGCCAATCGGCCACGGCGCCTTCATCGCCCGTGGGGCCAAGCAGGCTCGCCAGCTTCAATAGTTTTTCCATAGCCCAAGCATAGCTCGCCCGCCTGGGCTTAGCCCATTAAACTGAAGCGAAATCGCGCTCGTCGAAACGGGATCACGAAAGCACGAAAGGACGAAAACGCGAAAGATGGCAGAGCGGAATCGAAAGACCAATCGACTCAGACCCCGCGCTCTCGCCGGCAGATTCTCGCTCAAAAAATTCGTGCTTTCGTCCTTTCGTGTTTTCGTGATCTTCCGAACATCGGGCTCTGCAATGGTTCGACCCGCTGCCTAAGAACGTATCAACCAGGACTCCTTGATGACATCGCTCGTTTGGATCGTCATTCTTCTGGCCCTCGTCGCGCTGGGGATTTGGCTTTGGTTGCGCAGCGGCGTTCCGCACGACGACGCCGAGCGGCTGCGGCGCATCGAGCGCTACTATCGCGTTTGCGCCCGGCTGCTGCCGAGCATACCGGAAATCTCGGCGGCCGAACTGCTGGAGCGCCGGCGCGAAAGTCGGCTGGCGATCGTCGACGTCCGCAAACCGCACGAGCAGGCGGTGTCGATGATCCCCGGTGCGATCTCGCAGGCCGAATTCGAAGCCCGTAAAGACGAATTCCGCGACGCGCCGGTCGTGGCCTACTGCACGCTCGGTTTTCGCAGCGGAAAGTTCGTGGCGCAGCTCCGCGCCGAGGGCTTCGACGCCTGCAACCTGCGCGGCGCCATCCTGGCCTGGACGCACGCCCGGCAGCCGCTCGTCGACGCCCAGGGCGAAACGCGCCGCGTTCACGTTTACGGGCGGAAATGGAACCTGGTGGCGTCGGGTTACGAGGGTGTGTGGTGAGGCCGCCGCAGCTTAGATCGACATCTCAGAACAACATCCCTGAACCGCCTTCGATCGGCTCCAGACACTGCGGCGATTCGTGTCGCGGATTGTTGACCAACGTGCTGACGGCGATCGCTTCCAACTCGTCGCCCGCCCAGGGCCGCAACAGCGGCAGCAGCCGCTCGGGCTCTTCGACCGCCGGATCGAGCCACAGCGCGTAGTCGGCCGGCGAAATGATGACGGGCATCCGGTCGTGCAGCGTGGCCATCAGTTCGTTGGCGTCGGTGGTGATGATCGTACACGACTCGAGGGGCGGCTCGCCTTTCGGCCAGTGTTCCCAAAGCCCGGCGAAACAGAACAGCCGCCGGTCCTTGAAGCGGATCAGATACGGTTGCTTCGTGCGGCCTTGGGCCTGCCACTCGTAAAACCCATCGGCCGGGATCAAGCACCGCCGGCGGCGAAACGCACTGCGAAATGCCGGCTTTTCGGCGATCGTTTCGGCCCGGGCGTTGACCATCCGGTTGCCGATTGCCGTGTCCTTGGCCCAACTCGGCACGAGCCCCCAGTGCAGCACGACCAGCTCGCGGCCGTCGTCGGCCGTCGCGCGGACCGCGGCGATATCTTGCGTCGGCGCGATGTTATACCGCGGCTCAAGCGGCGGCGCCTCTGAGAGCCCGAGCTGCTGCAAGAACTTTTGCTGCCGGGCCCGATCGGAGAAATAATCGTTCGCTCGCGTGAAGCGGCCGCACATGGATTCGCGTTTCTTCCGTCCTTCCTTGGACTTACAACTCGATCCTCGCGAAAAAAACCGCCCACCAGCATACAACCGGCAGTCGAAACCGCGAACGTCTACTTACGCCCAAGCCTTTGTTTTGCCCCTTGCCAGGGTTGCCAATTCTGGCTCAGGATCGCTAGAATACGAGTTTTCCCCGCTCGACGACGCGATTGTCCGGCGGCGAGACAATTAGAAATACGCGTCGCCGCGGCATCTGGGCCAGGCTGCTTGCTCGCGATTTAAATAACGGCAGGATTTCGATTTACGGCTAATCCATGTTCGACTCGCTGCAACAAGGTCTGACCTCGGCGTTCAAGACGCTCAGCGGCAAAGCCCGGCTCACCGAGGCGAACATGCGCGACGGCCTGCGCCTGGTGCAGCAGTCGCTGTTGGAAGCCGACGTCAGCTTCCAGGTCGTCAAGGATTTCATGGCCCGCGTCACCGAGCAGGCGGTGGGCGAAAAGGTGCTCGGCTCGCTGCGGCCCGAGCAGCAGGTGGTCGGCATCGTCTATCAGGAGTTGGTCAACCTGATGGGCCCGGTCGATCACTCGCTGCACCTGCGCGGCGACGTGACCGTGCTGATGATGTGCGGGCTGCAAGGCTCGGGCAAAACGACCACCTGCGCCAAGCTGGCCCGGTTGCTGAAGGAGCGGGGTCGCAAGCCGCTGATGGCCGCCGCCGACTTGCAACGCCCGGCGGCTATCCACCAGTTGCAGGTGCTCGGCGAACAGTTGGGCGTGCCGGTGCATGCCGAAACGGGCGCCGCCGACCCCGTGGGCGTCTGCCAGAACGCCGTCAAGCAGGCCAAACAAAGCGGCTGCGACGTCGTGATTCTCGACACGGCCGGCCGGCTGCACATCGACGACGAGTTGATGGAGCAGCTCAAGAAGATCGATCGCAAGGTCGAGCCCGAACAGGTGTATCTGGTCGTCGACGGCATGACTGGCCAGGACGCCGTGAACAGTGCCAAGGCCTTTAACGAGGCGTTGGAACTCGACGGCGTGATCATGACCAAGCTCGACGGCGATGCCCGCGGCGGCGCCGCCTTGAGCGTGAAGGCCGTGACCGGAGTGCCGCTGAAGTTCATCGGCGTCGGCGAGCATCTCGACGCGCTGGAAGAGTTTCATCCCGAGCGGATGGCCGGCCGCATTCTGGGCCAGGGCGATATTCTGACCTTGGTCGAACAAGCGCAGCAGAAGTTCGACCAGGAGGAAATGCAGCGCCAAGAAGAACAGCTCATGAAAGGGCAGTTCACCTTGGACGATTTCCGGCGGATGATGAACCAGACCAAGAAGCTCGGCCCGCTGAATAAGATCATGGGGCTGATCCCCGGCATGGGCGGCATGAGCCAGATGATGGAAGGCATGGACGCCGAAGGCGATATGCGGCGGCTGTGCGGCATCATCGACTCGATGACCGCCGACGAACGGCGGAATCCTTCGCGCGTGATCGACCAGAGCCGCCGCCGCCGGATCGCGGCCGGCGCCGGGGTCGAGCCGGCCGAGGTCAATGCCCTGGTCAAGCAGTTCGACGGCATGGCCGACATGATGAAGCGGATGGCCGGCATGGGCATGCGCGACCGGCTGAAGCAGGTGCAAGAGCTGCAGCGCGGCGGGATGATGGACCCCGGCGCGATGCTGGCCAAGAAGAAGGTCGGCACCGGCAAGCGGCTGACGAGCGACGAGCGGGCCAAGTTGAAAAAACAGCGAGAAAAAGAAGCCCGCAAGCGGATGCGAGAGCAGAAGAACAAGAAACGAGGTTCATAACGTAGGTCAGGCTTTCCAGCCTGACTGACCCATGTCAGGCTGGAAAGCCTGACCTACGAGTAGCTGGCACCAACTAGGAGACCCCTGTGGCAGTCAAGATTCGCATGAAAATGATGGGCCGGAAGCACCGGCCGTACTTTCGCATCTGCGCTTGCGACGCGCGCAGCCCGCGCGACGGCAAAGTGCTGGAGGAACTCGGCACGTACGACCCGATGGTCGGCGACATCGATGCTCGCGTCACGCTCGACCACGAGCGGCTGGCGTACTGGCTGGGCGTCGGCGCCCAACCGAGCGAAAACGTTCGCGTGTTCATCAAGAAGTATGGCCAGGGAGGCTCGCACGTGGCGGTTCAAGAAGCCGCTCGCGAGCGGCTGGCCATGCCCAAGATCGTGCCGGCCGCGCCCGAGCCGGTTTACGTGCCGACGGCCAAGGGCCAAGAGGCCCCGGCCGCCGAACAACCTGCGGAACCGACAGCCGAGCAAGCGTCCGAGCCGGTCGCCGAAGCGCCTGCGGAAGGCGCGGCCGAGTAACGCCGGTCGCTGCCCAAGTAGACCGCCATGCGATTCGACGTGCTGACCCTGTTTCCGGAAATGTTTCCGGGCTACCTGGGCCAGAGCCTGTTGAAGCTGGCGATCGACAAGGGGCTGGTCGACGTGCGGCTCTGGAACATCCGCGACTGGGCCGAAGGCCGGCACAAGCAGGTCGACGACCGGCCGTTTGGCGGCGGGCCGGGGATGGTGCTGATGGTCAAGCCGGTCGTGCACTGCGTCGAGGCGGTGCGGGGCCAGAGCGAGGAGCCGGGGCATTTGGTCCTGCTTTCGCCGCAAGGGCGGCGGTTGGACCAAAGCGTGGTCGAGGAGCTGGCCGATAAGAAACGATTGATTCTGTTGTGCGGGCGGTACGAGGGATTCGACGAGCGCGTCAAGCAATTGCTGGAACCCGACGAAATCTCGATCGGCGACTTCGTGCTGAACGGCGGCGAAGTCGCGGCGATGGTGGTGATCGATTCGGTGATCCGGCTTGTGCCGGGCGTGTTGGGAGACGAACGCAGCAGCGGCGAAGACTCGTTTTCGGGCGCCGAGCGATTGCTGGAATTTCCGCAGTACACGCGGCCCCGCGAGTTTCGCGGCCTAACGGCGCCCGAGATTTTGTTGAGCGGCAACCACCCGGAAATCGCTCGCTGGAGAAAAGAGCAAAGCGTGGCTCGCACGCGAAGGCGCCGCGCCGAGCAGGAAGCGGCCGAACGAGCCAGGCAAAACAAACACTAACCCGAAGCGCAAGCAAGGTCGCTCAGGCTGATTCCCTCGCTGGCGCTTCGGGTTAGTATGAATCGGCAAAACAAAAACAAACGCAGCAAACAACGCCTAGACGAAAAGGACAAAAGCCATGAGCCAACAATTACTGGAATTGGTCGAGAAATCGAGCCTGAAGTCGGAAGTGCCCAAGTTTCAGATCGGCGACACCGTTGACGTCCACACGCGAATTCTGGAAGGCGAGAAGGAACGCATTCAGATTTTCAACGGCACCGTGATCGCCCGCAGCGGATCGGGCACCCGAGAGATGTTCGTCGTCCGCCGCATCGTCCAGGGCGAAGGGGTCGAGCGCAAGTTCCCCTTGCACTCGCCGCGGATCGCCAAGATCGAGGTCAAGCGTTCGGGCGTCGTCCGCCGCGCCAAGCTCTACTTCCTCCGCGACCGCATCGGCAAGGCCGTGCGGCTCAAGGAGCGCCGTACCGATCAGTAACAGCAACATCGGCGAGCGGGGGGCGTCAGCCCCCCGGTTGTGCTCGTAAGGGTCCGTGTTACTCGCCTCACCCCCGGTTAATCACGCCAGCGCCCTAACTCGCATCGTCGAACTTGCGGATCGCAGTCTCCGTTTTCCACGCAGCGCTGAATTCCATGTCCGGCTCCTGGCTCGCGGCTTTGTCCGCCTGGCGGCGAGAGTGGTTTCGCCCGCGGTCGTTGGGCCAACGTGGCGAAGCCGCCGCGGCGAAGTATTTGAGGCGGCTGGGCTTTAAAATCGTCGCCCGCGGCGAACGGGGCCGGCTGGGCGAGATCGATCTGGTGGCCGTCGACGGCCGGACGGTGGTGTTCGTCGAGGTCAAAACTCGCCAGAACCAGGATGCTGGCAATCCGGCAGACGCCGTCGACGCCGACAAGCAGCGGCGCCTGACTCGACTGGCGATGGCCTTTCTCAAGCGGCACGGGCTGTTGGAATATCCTGTGCGGTTCGACATCGTGGCCGTCACCTGGCCCGCCGACAGCCGGCGCCCGACGATCGAGCACTTCCGCGGCGCCTTCGAGGCCCAAGGCCGCGGGAGCATGTTTAGCTGATAGTCGCTTTTCGCTCCGCGAAAAAAGCGCCATTTTCGCGGAGCGAAAAGCGACTATTTTACGAAAACCTACTTCGCAATCGCCGGCCAATTCCAGCCTTCGGGCAGCACGGCGCCTTTGGGCAGCACGACGATACGATCGCAGATCACGGCCTGGTCGCTGTCGGGCGAGCTTTCGACGCCCATCGGGTTCGAAACGACGACGTTCCGGCCGATGCGGCAGTTCTTGTCGACGATCGCACCTTCGATCAGGGCGCCTTCCCCAATGCCGATCGGCGGGCGGCCTTCGGCCAGGTCGGCGTCGATCTCGGCGTCGCTTTGAAAATAGTCGGCGCCCATGACGATCGACTTGCGAATCGTCACGTTGCGGCCGATCCGGCAGCGCACGCCGACCACGCTGTTTTCGATCACCGCGCCGGGCGCGATCTGGCAGCCGTCGGCGATCAAGCTGCTGCGGATCGTGGCGCCTTCGATCTTCGCCGGCGGCAGAAAGCGGGCGTGCGAGTAGATCGGCGCCTCGGCCGAAGTCAGCTCGAACGGCGGATTCGGCCGGGCCAGGTCGAGATTGGCCTGGTAAAACGATTTGATCGTGCCGATGTCTTCCCAGTAGCCGTCGAACAGGTGCACCTGCACGCGGTGGGTGCGCATCGACATCGGGAAAATTTCCTTGCCGAAGTCGCGATAGTCGGTCTTGGTCAGCAGATCGACCAGCACGTCGCGGTTGAACAAATAAATGCCCATGCTGCCCAGGCAATCGCGACCGCGGCTTTCGACGCCGCGGGCGTCGATCCAGGCCGGATCGGTCCGCACCAGCGTGAGTTCCTGCTCGGTCTTGGGCTTTTCCAGAAAGCCGGCCACGCGGCCGTCATCGTCCAACCGCATGATGCCCAGCCCGGCCGCCTCTTCGCTACTGACCGGCAGCGCCGCGATCGTCACGTCGGCCCTGTCGCGCAGGTGCGTGTGCAGCATGTCGCGATAGTCCATGCGATAGAGCTGATCGCCCGAGAGGATCAGCACGTGCTCGATGCCCGGCTGCTGGAAGTAGCGCAGGTTCTGCCGCACGGCGTCGGCCGTGCCTTGATACCAGTCGGCGTTTTCGGGCGTTTGCTGGGCCGCCAGGATCTCGACGAAGCCGCCGCTGAATGAGTCGAAGCGGTACGTCTGCCGGATATGGCGGTGCAGGCTGACGGAATTGAACTGCGTCAGCACGTAAATGCGGTTCAGTCCGCTATTGATGCAATTCGACAGCGGAATGTCGATCAGCCGGTACTTGCCCGCCAGCGGCACCGCGGGCTTCGAACGGACCTTCGTCAGCGCGTGCAGCCGCATGCCGCGGCCGCCGCCTAAGACCATCGTGGCGATGTTTTGCATAAACAATATGTGGTTTCGTCGATTGCGCTATCGAACCGGCCGGCATTGTAAATGAATCGAGGCGGGTTGAAAACCTGCGGGAGAATTCGCTGGCGAATCTTTCGAAGCTGGATCGCTCTGAATCGAAGTCGATCGAAGAGAAGGCTGCGCCTGCTGGCAACGCACAATATAGTCGCTTTTCGCTCCGCGAAAAAAGCGCCATTTTCGCGGAGCGAAAAGCGACTATTTTACGAAGAGGCGTCGCGGTTCGAGTTCGTAGGCGCGGCACACTGACGCGTTCGAAACACGCGGCAAGGATGCCGCATCTACGGCCGGAAATCGTCGTCGGCCTTCAAACTGCCGACGAACCCGGCCAGCAGATCGGCGGCCGCATCGATATCGTCGAGCGAAATCATCTCGACCGGGCTGTGCATGTAGCGGTTGGGCACGCTCACGAGCGCCACGGCCATGCCGGCGCGGTTGATTTGCATCGTGTTGGCATCGGTCGGCGTGGCCCGGCCGCTGGCGGCCAGTTGATAAGGGAGTTCGGCCGCCTTGGCGGTCTGGATCAGCCGCTCGACCGCCACCGGGTTCATGTTCGGCCCGCGATAGATCACCGGACCCTTGCCCAAGGCGACTTCGCCCTCCTGCTTCTTGTCGATCGTCGGGCAATCGGTGGCGTGCGTCACGTCGACGGCCACGCCCACGTGCGGGTCGATGCCGAACGAACTCGTCTGGGCGCCGCGCAAGCCGATCTCTTCCTGCACGGTCGAAACGACGTACAGCGCACAGTCGAGCGGTTTCAGCACGGCCCGGCGAAACGCTTCGAGCACGACCCACAACCCGGATTTGTCGTCCATCGCCGGCGAGCAGGCCAGGTTGTTCCGCATGGGGCGATAGCCGAGTTCCAGCGTGATCGGGTCGCCGATATTCACGCTCGCCGCGGCGTCGGCCTTGTCCTTGGCGCCGATGTCGAGCCACAGGTCCTTGAGCTTGGGAACCTTGTTCCGCTCTTCGTCGGTCAGCAAATGGATCGGCTTGCGGGCGATCACCGCCGGCACGGCGCCCGAGCCGGTCCAGACGGTCATCCGCTGGCCGATCAATACCTGCGGATCCCAGCCTCCAATCGGTTGCGCATAGATAAAGCCTTCGGCGTCGATATGCTGCACCAGCATGCCGATCTGGTCGCAGTGGCCGGCCAGCATCACCCGCAGCTTGCCGCCGGGGTTTTTGACCGCGATCACGTTGCCGTGCAGGTCGGTCGAAACCTGATCGGCCGCATCGGCCACATACTTTCGCACCAGTTCCTGCACCGGCCGCTCGAAGCCCGACGGGCTCGGCGTTTCCAGGATTTTTTCGAAGAAGTCGAAGGCGGCGGGGTTCATGGCAATGTTTGGGGCTTGGGAGCAAAAGGGTTGGCTGCATGAAAATTAACGTTTCGAGCCGACGCCGGGAAGTGGCGTCGCCTGGCGAGACACGCTGGCGCCCGCGCCGCTGGCGGTCTAACATCCAGGCAGTCGTCTGATGCGACGCGCGGTTCCGGATCGGTAGTCTCGAACTCAGGGGGTTTTGCCATGCAGACGAACGCTTCCGCGGCGGCTCCTCGCCGGCGGATCGGGCTGGGCACGATCGTGCTGTTGAGTTGCGGCGGGTTGTTGCTGCTGGTCGTGCTGGCCGCCGTCGCGTTCAAGATCAGCGGGCGACGGGCGTTGAACGCGGAGTTGGCGAAAATCCGCGCCGCCGGCGAGCCGGCTTCCGCAGCCGAATTGGAAGCGTATTATCAATCCCCCCCTGCCGACCGCGATACGACGCAACTCTGGCTCGAAGCGATCGCTCCGCTGGAGACGCCGCAGTTTCAATCCGACGCCCAAGCTTTGCCGATCGTCGGTGAAGAGCCGGGAGAAATCCCACTTCCTGGTGAACCGTGGCCGCAGTTGGAGGCGGCCGAACAGTTGCTGTCGAAATACGGCCGCTCGTTGGAGCTGATGCACCAAGCGGCTCGCCAGGGCGGGCGGGCGCGATTTCCGACGCGTTTTGCCGACGGAATTGCGATGGACCTCTCGCATGTCACGAAGCTTCGCGCAGGCGGGCGGTTATTGGGGCTAGAGTCCGCGGTCGAGGCCCATCGTGGGCGGCCAGATGCTGCGGTCGAGGCGATTGAAACCATGTTCGCCGCGGCTCGCAGCCTGGAGCAAGAGCCGTCTATCATTTCGCAGGCGGTTCGGATGGGCCTGGGCTCATTTGCCGGCGAACGCGCGGCGTGGCTGTTATCCGCGGACGTGTTGAACGATGCTCATTTGGCGCGGCTCGACGCCGAACTTTCGGCCATCGATTATGGGCGACCGCTGCGCCGAGGGCTGCTCGGCGAACGCGTGCAGGGCATCGAGCTCTTCGCTAATCCGGCTATGTTCAACGAAGAAAATGATAAGAGGATTGACGCACTAATCGCCATGGGCGGCGACGGCGACGAAACCATGTATCTTGAATTGATGGGCGAATTGATCGCCGCCGCCGACCAGTCGCCCTTGGCGCGGAAACGGGCGGCGGCTTATGTCAACGCACAGCTAGACCAACTTGCCGGTTCGCGCCTGGCGGCGGTAAGTCACCTGCGGACGGCACTGCTCGTGCCACCTTCAAGTGCGCTCATCGAGTCCATCAACCGTTACGAAGCAGGCCGCGATGCGACGCGGGCGGCCGTGGCCTTCGAGCGGTTCCGCCTGGCGAACGGGCGACTGCCGGAGAAGTTCGAAGAGTTGACCTCGAAGCTTTTGGATGCCGTCCCGATTGATCCCTTCGACGGCGGGCCATTGCGTTATCGCGTCGAGGCGAGCGAGTACGTCATTTACAGCGTCGGCAAGGACGGAACCGACCAGCAAGGCCGCTCCGAGCCGCCCGACCAGGCGGACGACATTGCGGTCCGCGTGCGATATCGGCAGGCGCCCGCCAATTCGTCGGCGCCGCGGGAATAGCGGCATCGGGCCATCGAGCGTTAGTCCGGATTCTTCACCCGCCAACGCTATGAGTTGACACGGCGCGTTCACACTAACCCGAAGCGCAAGCGAGGTAGATGCGTTGCTATTCCTCGTTTACGCTTCGGGTCGGTGTAGTTAGTAGCCGCCTTGCCCGGATAAAGTTAACCGTAAGGCGGCTTGCCCCGCGAGACGAACCCCAAGCGCCCGGGTCTCCTATGTTTGCCAGCAAGCCGCCGGGGCGATAAGGTCGGTTCGCCGATCCGGCCCAAGCCGGCGCGAGTCCGTTTGACGGCTCATGCCAATGCCGAGCACCGCTCGCCGAACCCCCACGTTTGGCGGCCGAAGAGCCTCCTTGGAAAGCGAAGAATCATGATTTATACGCCCCGCGAAATCATAAATGTCCGCAATGCAAGAAAAGGCCAAATTTCTCGGCCCGCAGGCGAAACCGCCGTCGCGGTGATTTATGGATATGCTTCAAAACGGGCGCCAAATGGGCTGCGATTGGGCATAAAACGCCCCGTTTTGGACGTCGCCCGATGGCCCCGCGCGGCGCTAAACCCTTGTTTTCTCGGAAGATCCCGCCACGCGGCGCCAATTCGCACGCGCGCCGCGCGGGGCGATATAAATAAATCGGCCGAAATATAAATCATCGCGGCCGGTTTTTTTGGGGGGCGACATTACAATCAAGGGACGGCAAGGCGCCACCAAGGGAAAGGACTACGCACGCCATTCCGCCTGCCCACGCACCTGACGGCGACCCGATGAAGCACGAACCTCGAACGCCCGCCAACGACCGCCCGAGCGGTTCGCGATTGCTGACCGCCCCGGAAGAAGCCCGCGTGTTTTGGCGGCTGCGTTTGCGGATCACGTCGAACCTCTGGCGCCAGGCGTTCCAGCAAGCGCGATTTCGCATGTCGCTGGTCACGATGCTGACCGGCATTCTCTGGGTCGGGCTGTTCGCGCTGTTCGCCGGCGGCTTTCACTTCTTGAAAACGACGATCCCCGAACCGGTCACGCACGACGAAACGGCGCGGGCCGTGTTCAGCATCTTTTTCGTTTCGTTGACCGTGATGCTGGTGCTGTCGACGGCCATCATCCTCTACGGCGGGCTGTTTCGCTCGGCCGAAGTCCGCTTTTTGTTCGCCTTGCCCGTGCGCACCGAACGAATCTTTCTGCACAAGTTCCAAGAGGCGCTGTTGTTCAGCAGTTGGGGCTTTCTGCTGCTCGGCACGCCGATGCTGGTGGCCTATGGAGCGATTGAAGAAGGAAACTGGTTTTATTTCGCGGCGATCCTGCCGTTCATGATCGGCTTCGTGTACATCCCCGGCAGCATCGGGGCGATTCTGACGCTGGTCATCGTGCGCTGGCTGCCCGGCAATCGCCGCCGGCTGATGTGGCTGGCGATCGCGTTGGGCTTGCTGTTGGGCGCCGGCGTGGCCTGGTCGGTGGGCAGGAACATCGAAAACGATCTGCTCACGCCGGCCTGGTTCCAGGAAATGCTGGCTCGGCTGCGGTTCAGCGAGGCGCGCTTCTTGCCGAGTTGGTGGCTCAGTTCCGGCTTGCTCGAGGCCGTGCGCGCCGGTTGGCACACGCCCGAGGCGCGCCAGGCGCTGGCAGAAAGCGTGATGTTCCTGGCGTTGACGATTTCCAACGCGCTGTTCCTGCACCAGTTGACCATTTGGATCGCCGGCGCCCTGTACCGCAGCAGTTATAGCGCGCTGCACGCCGAGCGCCCATCGCGCAAGCGCTTGAAGCCCGCGCTGATCGACGCCGCCGTGATGCGGACCGCGTTTTTTCTGACTCCCGCCATGCGGCTCTTGATCGTGAAAGACTTGCGGCTGTTCCGCCGCGATCCGGTGCAATGGCTGCAGTTTCTGATCTTTTTCGGCCTGTTGGCGCTGTACTTCCTCAATATCCGCCGGCTGAGCTACGACGTGAACTACCTGAGCTGGGTGACGATGATCAGCTTCTTGAACCTGGGCGTGGTGGGTTTGATCCTCTCGACGTTCACCACCCGCTTCATCTTTCCGATGATCAGCCTGGAAGGGCGCCGCTTCTGGATTCTGGGGCTGTTGCCGGTGCGGCGCGAGACGATCTTGTGGGGCAAGTTCTTGTTCGCCGCCGTCGGTTCGCTGTTGCCCAGCACGCTGTTGATTCTATTGAGCGACGTCATGCTCCGCGTTTCGCTGCTGGTGATCGGCATCCACCTGCTGGTGTGCGTGGTGCTCTGCTCGGGACTTTCGGGCATCGCCGTCGGTCTGGGCGCCAAAATGCCCAATTTGCGCGACGACTCGCCCTCGCGCATCGCCGCCGGGTTCGGCGGCACGCTGAACCTGGTGATTAGCACGGCTTACATCGTCGCCGTCGTGCTGCTTACCGCGCTGCCTTGCCACTTTTACCAGATCGCCGCCGAAGGACTCGCCCCGCCGCTGAAATTCTGGCCGCGGAACATCGAGTTCTGGCTTGTCGCCGGCACGGCGACGAGCCTCGCGCTGGGAGTGATCGCGACGGCGCTGCCGCTGAAGATCGGCTTCAAGGCCTTTCGGGAGCTGGAGTTCTAACGCGGATTATTCATCAGCCCCGAGAATGCTCGACAAAGCGCTTCACACTAACCCGAAGCGCTAGCGAGGTAAGGCGATTGCTCCACCTCGCTTGCGCTTCGGGTTGGTATGGGCTGATGAATAATCCGGGCTAGTGCTTTGTCAGGTCTTGGTTTTAGGGTAAAAGCGTGCCTGGGGCTGAGACTGGGCGAAGCCCCAGTTCACTGGGGCATCGCTTCGCTCTGCCACCAGACACCCCGCGATTTGGTTGCCTTTGCAGCGAGAGCCTGGAAACCGGCCTGGAATCGCCCGGCGGAAGCGATTACACTCCCCGCCTCATTTCAGCGCCCGGCGGCTCGTTCGTCGGCGCGCTAGCGTCTGGCGCCTCGATCCGTCTCGGTGCAGCCGAAGTTGAAACCGTGAAAATCGCCTTGCGCGGCGCCTGGATCGTGGCGCCGACGGCAAGCCCTTTCAAGGAACATTGCATGAATTCCAAGCGCCCGTCGTGGAAGACCTTGGCAATCGCCTTGATCGCGTTGGCCGGCTCGTCGCACGCCGCGGCCGAAGCGCCGTGGGAGAAAATCGCGATTTTTCAGCGGATCGAGGCCGATCCGGACAATGCCTACCCGGTCACCGAACGCCAGGGACCGTGGATGATCGTGGTCACACCGTTCTCGGGCGACAAGGCCGAAGAGCAAGCTCAAGAGTTGGTCGTCGAATTGAGGTCGCGCTACAAGCTGCGGGCCTACACGCACGAGGTCGACTTCGACTTCAGCAAAGACTCCGAAGAGCAAGGCGCGCAGGGTTTCCACCGCCGGCGGAGACGCTATCAGGTGGAAAAAATGAGGGAAATCGCCGTGATGGTCGGCGACTTTCAGTCGGCGGACGATCCGCGGGCTCAAAAGGCGCTGAAGAAGATTCGCGGCCTGGAACCCGACTGTCTGAATACCGAAAAGCGGCTGAAAGAAGGCAAAGCCGAGTACCGCACGCTGGCCAACCTGCGGCGAATCCAGCAAGAGATCAATCGCCAGTGGGGGTCGAAAGACTATCCCCGCGGCACGCTCGGCCACGCGTTCGTGACCACCAACCCCTTGTTGCCCAAGGACTATTTTGCGCCCAAGGGAATCGATAACGTGGTGCTGGAAATGAATGCGCCGGTCAAGTACAGTTTGCTGGATTGCCCGGGGCGATATTCCTGCAAAGTCGCGACGTTCAAAGGCGCCGTGTTGATCGACCAGAAATTGATCAAAGAAGTGGAAAACGGCAAAAAGCTTCCCAGCCGCCTGGAAGACGCGGCGATCAGCGCCCACGAAATGACGATGGCCCTGCGCGCCAAAGGCTACGAGGCCTACGAGTTCCACGACCGTTATATGAGCATCGTGACCGTCGGCAGCTTCAACGCGGTCGGCGTGAAGCGGCCCGACGGTCAGATCGAAATCGATCCCCGGCTGCACGCGCTGATGGAAACCTTCAGCGCCGAGAAGCAGATCGTGCCGGGGCAGGCGGCGCCCAAAGTCGGCAAGCCCAAAAATGTGCTCAAGATTCCCTTCGACGTGCAGGCCCTGCCGGTGGAAGTGCCGCACCGCCCGATCAGCAGTTCTTACGCCCGTCCCCTGTTTAGCGCGCGATGACGCAGCCCGCGGCCGTGAATTCAACGCTTCCGATTCTGGTGCTGGGCACGGCCAACCGCAAAAAAGGGCTCGAACTGGCCGAACTGGTCGCGCCGCTAGGGCTCGAGGTCCGCACGCTGGCCGATTTTCCCGGCGCCCTCGGCGTGGAAGAAACGGGCGAGACCTTCGCCGCCAACGCGGCTTCGAAAGCGGTCGAGCAAGCCAAACATCTTGGCCGGTGGGTGCTGGCCGACGATAGCGGCCTGGCCGTCGATGCGTTGAGTGGCGCGCCGGGCGTACACTCGGCCCGCTACGCCGGCCCCGACGCCAGCGACGAAGACAACAATCGCAAGTTGCTCGCTGAGTTGGCCCATGTGCCTCTTGAGCGCCGCACGGCGCACTACGTCTGCCACGCCACGCTGGCCGACCCCTCGGGCGCGATCCGCGCCGAAGCCGAAGACTACTGCCGCGGCCGCATCTTGAGCGACTACCGGGGCGCGGGCGGGTTTGGTTACGATCCGCTGTTCGAAGTCATCGAGTATCACCGCACCTTCGGCGAGTTGAGCGCGGAGGTGAAAGCCGTCCTCAGCCACCGCGGCCGCGCAATGCGCGAGCTGCTGCCGGCCTTTCGAAAGCTGTTGGCCAGCGGCGAGTGGCGCTGAGGCGCGGCGGCAGGGATTCTTTCGCTGGCGCGCCAAAGATCGCTCGAAGCGGTTTCCAATTACACGTTTATACCGTGCGCGCCCAAAATGAGACGTTCGACCACCACGGCGATTGTCCCTAATGTCGCGAGATTACGCCGCAAGTCGTTTGCGGGCTTGGGCCCGCGGTTGGCTTAGATACGAGTATTTTTGTTGTCGCTTTTTCACGGCGCGAGGCTCCTTTCGGCCTGGACGGTTTCCGACTCGACACGCAGCGACGGCTTTCAGCAGTTGTTCTTCAATGCGGTCGTGTTCGGCTCCGCGCGAGGAACGCAGTTCTTGAGCAAAGTTCTGGATATGGTTCATCGCCGCCGTGAAACTCAGTTTGCGCGGGCTCGTGTTGTGTCGATGGGCCGCCTGAGCCATCCGCACGCGAATCAGATTGTACGCCAGCAAGTGCATCCACAGTTCCTTGCGGACCATCTCGGGACTTTGGCATCGCGAGTGATGCATGCCGAGAACCCGCTTGATCGAGCGCAGATCGAGTTCGCAATTCCAGCGCGCCGCGAACAACGCGGCCAATTCCTTGGCAGGATACTGCTCCGGGTCAAGCAGCGTGGTCACGATGATGATCGTCC
>DATKRK010000283.1:0-17698 GCA_035532215.1 Pirellulales bacterium
AGAAGCCTTACGCTCACGGATGCAGAGCTTCATGAGAAAGCTGCTTCACTTGCCCGAACATGTCATCAGTTACTTTCTCCATCCTTCCGTCCGATATGCGTCCATTACCGAATTGCGATCCACTTTCATGCCGGGGTAATACAGCAGGTTCAGTGCCTCATCGCGGACCAACGAGTCCCTACCCAATCCACCTCGCGGGCCTATGCGCAAGACGAATTCGCAAAGTCCATGTTCCAGCGCGCTGCCACGCCAGCGCTGCAAATGGTCGATCAAGGGCTTTGAGTTAATCTCGGCAAGAAGGTTCAGTGGCCCGTAGAGAGGCTCGTTGCCGCGCCAATCCGGTGCTGTGAGAACCGACTTAAGCTGCCGCTCGAAATCGTCAAGAAGGATGTCGAGCGTTTGAACATCCATCCAATACTGGCGACCACCATAGACCGTCGCAACCTTCCATACGTCAATAGCCCGCATGATCTCGCGCAATTTGGCGCGGGCGGCGTCGGGTGCCACGGCAAACAGCTCATCCGCAAACCAATTCCTGGCAAGGTACAAGTCCCGCATAGGCAGCCTTTGCCAATGGTTGACGGCCTCCTTAGGCGCGAGGCGGACGAGTGTGCGAAGCGCCGTCGCCCCGAGCATATCGTCTTCCACTTCAACGCTGCTGATTAGCCAAGGGATTTCGTCCCGGTCGGAATATCGGTCAATGCACATTGCCAACGACCGTCGTTTTGACATTGGCAATTTCTGAAAGAGGGCTCGTTTTTTATCCCTCCAAATGTGCTGGCCTACGTCGCTGTCAATGCTCGCGAGAAGGTAGGCTAGGTCACTTATGCTCTCGCGTTCAGGATCTGCGTCAGTGATTGCTTTCGCCAACCAATCCGGGCAAACACGGCAGCACTGTTTCAGTGCCGCGAAGGTCGCCTCATATAGATCGTGCGAACGCGGCCAGTTACCGGACGGCGGCCAGTCGCCCTGCTGAAGAAATGGCGTCGGATCGGCTTGGCACAAATTGTGAAGCGTCCAAAGTTTCCCGAGTGCTTCCGCCGAGCCGTGGCGTGCGAAGAGCGAGCAAGATGCACGTTGGGCCAGAGGGTTTTCGTCATCGAGCAACGAAAGACCGGTCCGCGTCGCCTCGGTGCCGCCGATTTGCGCAATGGTGCGCGCGATCATTTTCGACAGCGGAAGGTCGGCCAGATTAGCTCGCAGCCGCGCCGCAAGCGCGTCGAGAACCGCGGTCCCGAGTGTGGGCAGCAAATGTTTGTATAGAAGTTCCCGCTGCTGGTATTGCGATTCCAGACCGGCAATTACGTCGGCTACGCGACCGCATGCCAATTCATCGTGGCACATCAGCCAAAGCACATCCATTGGAACAAACCCAAGCCGATGGCCATGCTTTTCTGAGCTTCCCGTCAGATAAGATTGGAGTTGCGACGAAAATGATTCCGTGTCGAGACGACTTTCCCTCGCACGAAAAAGCAATGCCTGGGCACACGCCCAGTTTAGCAGGCGATCGTGAGGCAGCTCAAACGAGGACCCGCCGGCTGCATAAGTAACGCGGAGCCAGCCGATTCGTTCGAGACGTGGAACGAATCCGGCACTTGCGCCCGCATCACTAAGAGAAGCTGCAGACCATGGATAAACCGCATCCGATAGAAACTGGTCTGCAAGCCGCGTGACGACAATACTGTCGAGGGGATCCTGTTCTATCAGGCGGCCCCAGAAGGCCGCAAAAATCTCATACTCGGAATAAGGAGTCCACTCGCGCGCGGGCATCCGTTCAACGATTTTCCGATAGATGCTCGCAATCAGGGGATTTCGTACCGAGTTACGAACGAACTCGGGCACGACTGGCCATCGATCGCCCAGAAGTGACTCTAGGTAAGCGTGAAGCTCTCGGGTAGTGAACTCGCCGATGCTGATGACCATACAGCGCCCACGCGATTGAACTTCGAGCGAACGCGCAGTCGCCTGCTCGACGCTTATGATTACGCGAATGCCCCACTCTTCCCACGGCTTCCGGATGATCTCTGCCGCCTGGTCCAAGCCAAGTGTTCCATCTATGACCAGCGTTAGCCATGGGATCACCTTGTCGCCGAGGACGCGGCGCACACGATTGGCGATACGCTGGAGAGGTATTCGTTCATCGTGGCCCGCAATATCTTGCCACACCGCCTCTGCGGCCCGCTCAAGAGTTATGTCAATGCTCGGCCCAGCGGTGACGGGAGCAGTCAGTCCCTTGCCTGGCTGGCCAAGTGCACAAAGTGCATACGAGCGCCATGACTTGCCGCAACCGCTCGCCCCGGTAATTGCGAGCATTGGCGCAGTCGTCGGCCAGCCAACGAGGGTCTTGTCGGCCGCCGCGAGCCTCACGTCTTCCGAAGGCTCGTATCCTAGATGTCGCAAAGTGGTCTCTGATATTCGTCGCGCTGCGGCGCGAAGCGCTCCCCAATCCGTAAGCGGAACCGCATCGAGTCCCTGCGATTGAAAGAACTCGTTGCAGTTGATTTCTGCATCGCCGGCTGCGGCACGGCGCGCCAATTCCATCGCCAATGAGTCTCGAATCCACGGCACGTCGTCATTGCGGTCAGCAATCGCCGCTAAGTGCGAGTCAATGTCGTCCTGCAGGTCCTTCATGAGCTGACCGCCGACGAACTCGAATCGCGCGAGAACGCCGCGAAGCTTTAGCGCGGTGGTCGTCTCGTCTTCGCCGTCTCGAATAATCTTGCGTTTTCGAACTTCGGTGAGTATTTTCCGGAACAGCTTTTGTTCCGTGTACTGCCCCCTCTCCCAAAAATCGCGATCGCCATTCGCCCGAGAATGTCGTGCCATTTGTGCAGCGAACCTCAGGGGAGCGCGATCATCATCATTGAGGTGTGCGAAGGGATCGTCGCCGATGTGTGATCGATACCTAAGAGAGCGGAAGAACGTGTAGACGTCTTGCCAATTTCCCATTCGTCCTTCCGTGATGAACCGGAAATCGGTGTCGTTGGCGTTACTTGCGGCGGCGATGTATAGGTCAGGAATTACGTCCTCCACGATTTCTCGAAGCGACCAGGTGCTGCCATCAGGACGCGCCTTAATTTGCTCTACGTACCGACGTTTGCCCTCAGTTAGAACGAGGTCGCCACCGCCGCCGGCTGGCTCGACGAGTATCGTTACCGCTTCCATGCGACCGCCCTTGATAATTGCCGGCGTGATAAAATGGGCACGCGATGCTCGCAATAAGCTCCATAGCAACTGGTAAAGAACGCCGTTAATGGTGGCCGGACCGCCCGGCGGAACGCGGCGGTTTTTGCTCTTACGTTTTTCCATATCGATGCCTAGCTCCTGTCTCGGGCTCGCAAGAATCCATCTGCCGCACCGAGGATGCGCTGCCGGTTTCTAAGACGAACTGCGTCACTGGAGCCCGTTTTCCCACTTTGCATTTCTCGCGCTCGCCAGCCGGCGCCTATTGCCATGTTACAGCCGGATGCTCACCACTCTTGGGCCTGTATACGAAGGCGTCTAGCAACGCGCTTCGGTTGTCCCATAAGGTCCCCTCCAACGACCTCGTCGGTTTCGGCGCCCTCATCCACGGTGCCTTCCAAAGCCGCTTCAGGCCTTCTTCATAGCCTTCCCACGACGACAACCGTCCGAACGGAATGCCGAGAACCTGCGAAAGGCCCTTAGCGGCGCTGTTGACGGATACGAAAGCATCGGGCCGGCAAAGAGTCAGGTATCTTGTGGCAATTCCAGGCCCCACGTTTTTGATCTGGCGGAGTGCGTGGTATGCTTCCCCAACGACGTCGAGCGGGGGAAACGCCGGGCCTGGTGACACTATTTTAAGCGCAGCCGTTACCGCAGCTTGGGTCTCTCTTGCGACTGGGTCCTCGCCCGACAATGCCTGGCGCGCCAGCCCTTTCGCCCCCATCCAGCCAAGCCAGCCGGCATCTGGGTATTCTTCACTCCCAATGCCTATGAGGGCAAGCCGCTGCAATCTCGACAACTTCGCGAGCGGCTGTCTCGCCAGGTGGGGCAGTTCGGCAAGCATGGCAAGGTAGGAGTCGATGCGGTGGTGGCCGAATGGCTGCCAGAGCTGGTCAACGCATGCCAGTTGCTGGACGTACTGATCCCAGGTCCACGAGAGGATTGGGGTTGTTGCAGCGACCACGATAGGCCCTATTGGCGGCGGCTGCAGACCGCCTTGCGCTGCTTCATGCAGGTTGTCCCGCTGCACACGCCAGTGTTCCTTATACCTCTCCAAGTTCTCGTTGTTGATCTCTTCAGCCGAACGCCACTGGCGTTCAAAGAACTCCGCCACTTCATTGAGCGCGGCCGCGGCCCCACTCAGCCGGACCGCCGCTTCGACATTGAATAGGAAGGCTGGCCGGGTTAGATTCGCGCTCCCGACAATAGCGATGCTCTGGTCCTTGTGGTGAAAGACGAAGACCTTGGGGTGGAAGATGCCCGCGCAGGGCGGCGAGCCCCACCGGATATTACCTGGGGACGCCCCGAGAAGCCGCTCTATTGCAAAGGGGTCGGTTGGGAAGGCTCGGCCGACGACGGCGCGAAGTTTGCCTCCTCTCTTGGCGTACTCGCACACTGAGGTCAGTTGATGGCACCGCATTGCCCAGGCCACGGCAATGTCAACGTGCGACGCACCGCGGAGTGCGGTCTGAAACGCGCCGCTAAGCTCGTCGGGACTTGTAAGGAGAATGCCGTTCATGCAACGTCCGCCTCCGCAGCCGATCGGCCCCCGCCGAGGAACTCGGCACTTGTCCGTCGCATCGAGCAGCCTGGCTGACTCCGAAGGACGGCAAAGCTGTCAGGAGCCGTTCATGGGCAAGCGTTGACGGGTTCGATCGCCGGCGTCGCGTACGGGCTAGAATTCGTTCAGGCTGATGCCACAAGCATTGTCAAACAGCATTTGGAACTCGTCCAAGATTTTCGAGCCGAGCTCGACCTGTACTTCTTCGCTTGGTATTCGTCCGTTCGGCTGGAATGCCAACCGATATTCAAACCGTTTGTTATTGCGAGGCTTTTGGGGAATCAGCTTTTGTCGGAGCACGTGGGCCTTGCCTGCGAGAATTTGCCTGATTCGCGGAAGTAGTTTTTCAAATCGTATGTCAAGTATCTCTTGGCTATCGCAACCAGGAGTGCCTCTCCAACATACGGCAACAGCTTGCGGATATATCTCACCGAGCGAAGTCATCTTGTGTTCCGGTCTTGCCATTGCCACTCACATTTTTTCTACACTTTGGAGCCAATCGGTGGAATAACTCTGCAGAGTGGTCCAGACGACGGATTCATCCTCCAGCGAGAGGCGGGATCGATTCCCAAGTGTGCCCCTCAGTCTGACCGTTCCGTTCATGCAGGATGCGTTCCCAGGAGGTCATCGGCCTCGCGGATGAATTCGGTTGCGGCGTCGCGGCTGCCGCTCCGGCGGGTCGTTCGTCATGCTGGGCCGCCTAGCTGGGCGTGGGTATTGCTTTCTGCCGCCGGCAGCCGTGGGCAGTGATCGGCTCTTCGGTGGATGCGTGTTCCGCTGGACGCTGCTGTGGTGCCTGCAACGCCTTCGGTCCGACACACCGACGCGCGCTGGCAGGTAGGGCTTTTGTGGCAGAGGTGACGGCGACCGCCGCCTATCGGCGGCGGCGGTGTCCCGCTCCGCGGTTGATCCCGGGAAGCCGGGGGAAGTGCGGAACGCTCCTCGCGGGGGACACCCCACACGCCCGCCACCGGGGACGTTGCTGGCATCACAACGCTCGCCGGCGCCGCGCACGGTGCCCGCGAGCCCCCGATCGACCAGCCAACGTCCAGGAGGTACGAGTGGCGGGCGTGTGGAGAGCGGGGGCTCGCGGGCGCAGCTCCGCGAGGGGCGTTCCCTCATAGAGCCGTGTTCCGCGGCTAGCGGATGCGACGAACCGATCGGCCTCCGGCCGCCGGTGACTCCGCCGATGCGTCCGCCGCTCGCGGCGGGAAGAGAACGCCACTATCGGCGGCGAAACGCTGGTCAGGTCTGCGGTCCCGGCAGTGCGTCCGTGAAGCTCATCCGCGCGTGGTCGAAGTGCAGGCCGACTCTCCCCGTCGGTCCGTTTCGGTTCTTGCGGACGTTAAGGTCAGCCATACCCGGCTGTGCCGAGTCTTCGTTGTACGCATCGTCCCGGTAGAGCATCAGCACCGTGTCGGCGTCCTGCTCGATGGAGCCGGACTCACGGAGATCGGAGAGGATCGGAATGGGCGGGTTACGCTGTTCGACGTTACGAGAAAGCTGCGACAGCGCAATGATCGGGCACTGCAGTTCTCGGGCCAGGTTCTTGAGCGAGCGGGAGATATAGCTCACCTGCTGCGTGCGGTTCTCGCTGCTCGCCACGCGGTCGGTGACTTCAATGAGTTGGAGATAGTCGATGATGAGCAGGTCCAGTCCGTGCTCCATCTGCTGCCGGCGGGCTTTACTGCGGAGGTTGCTGATCGTCGTATCGGGGTCGTCGTCGATGAAGAGCGGATGCTGCTTGAGGCCGTCGAAGAGCGTGCCGAGTTTCGTGAAATCGTCCTGCGTCAGTTCGCCCTTCTTGAGCTTCCAGGCTTCGACGCCGAGAAAGCCTGCGATGATGCGGTCCATCAGTTCCTGCTTGGTCATTTCGAGCGAGAACACGGCGACATTCTTCCGCTGCTTCGATGCCACCTGGCGGGCGAGGTCAAGGGCGAACGAGGTTTTGCCCATGCCGGGACGGGCGGCGACGATCATCAGGTGCCCCGGCTGCAGTCCCGTCAGCATCCGGTCGAGGTCGCGGAACCCCGTGCGCAGTCCAAACAGCGCCTCCTTATCCTCTGCCGCGTGGAGTTGTGCATAGCGCTCGTAGCTCTGCTCGCCGATCTCCGCGATGTGCTGGGGCTTGCGATCCGTCGTGTGCCGCGCGAGCTGCAGGAGCGTCTGCTCGGCTCGCTCCAGCGCGTCGAGCGCGGGCATATCGACGTCTTTACCGAGCGCCGCGATGCGGCCGCCGACTTCGATGAGTCGCCGGTGCAGGGATTTCTCACCGACGATCTCCGCGTAGCGCGGGGCGTGCGAGGAGGTGGGCACGGACGACGCCAGTTCCGCGAGAAACGCGCTGCCGCCAATCGCCTGGATGTTCTTGTCTTGCGCGAGCGCCTCGCTGATGGTCACGAAATCGATCGGTTTGTGCGCTTCTTTCAGGCGGCACATCGCGTCGTAGATCGATCGATAGACCGGATCGTAGAAGTCCGCCGGCCGCACAATCGCGGCCACGTCCAGCAGCCGCTCCGGGTCGAGCAGGATCGCCCCGAGCAGCGTGCGCTCCGCATCGGGGCTGTGCGGCAGAATATCAAGGAGTGGGGGAGGCATAGTCGGACATTGTTAGATCACTCGGTCAAGGATGGGCTTTGGCAGCGGCTTTCTGTGGGGCGCCCGACGTCGGGCGTCAACCAAGGTCATCACTCAAGCGTTCCTGGATCTCCTTGCGATTCACGAGATTGCGAATCTCCGTCCAGAACGCTTTGGCTCCGCCGCGACGCTTCCACTGGGCGGCGGTCAGCCCGGTCGAGATGAAGGTGATCGGGGCGCCCTGGTCTTTGATCGCGAGCACGAAGTTGCGCGGACGGCCAGCGCCGGTGACGGCGCTTTCCGGCGGCGTCGGACGTTCCTCTTTCAGAAATTTGCGTACTTCCGCGACCGTCATTTGCCCTATGTGCTTGTACGCTTGGCGCTGCTCCTCGGGCGGGCGGTTGGCAATCGCGACGATCACCTCGTCCGCGGGGCGATAGTCGCCGTTGATGATCTCTTGGGCGACTTTTTGATCGAGGTTGGCGACGATCTTGAGCCTTTGCGCCTCGCTACGGCTGATGTCGAAGTAGGCGGCCACATCCGTATCCTTCGGCTGCTCCAAGGCAAACTCCTGCCGCCACACGTCGTATTGATTCACCTTATCGAAAATATCGTACCCCTGGCTGTGCATGAGTTTGATCGAGGCTCGCTGGAGTGCCCGTCGGCTGTAGCTGAGATCATCCTCGTTCTCCATCGGCAACATGAGTTCGACTCTCAGCAGCTCGATCGTGCTCTTCGGCTGTGCAAAGAAGATGCGGTGCCCCTTGAGAATCAGGAGCAGTTGCGTCTCCGTGAAATGCTTCGGCCAGCGCGCGCGGTCGGTCTTGGTAATCAGCCTGGCCACGATCGGCTCCTGCTGCCCGTAGCGATTCAAGCTTTCCGCCAGGACGTCCAGCTCCCGATCGACGACGCGGCCGCGCTGCGGGTTGGCCGCAAGCAAGCTCGGGTGGTAGAGGCCGAGAGGAACCTGGCCGGCGCCGCGGCTGATCAGCCCCCGCTCGACCAGATCCTGGGGGAACGCGCGCGTGAACGTCTCCGCCAGGAACGACATGCGAGCGTTCGACGCTTGGTCGGGCGCCGTGACGAGGGTCGCGGCGACCGCCCGGCGGCGCTCATCGGTTTGCTGCCGCCTTTTCTCTGCGGGGGTGGGAGACGGGCTCATGCGGGGAAGGGGAAGAAGACAGAGAGAACGTCTTGATGCGGGCGTGGATCTCGGCAAGCAGCCGTTGGAATCGCTTGCGGGCCGTCCAGTGCAGCAGCCGCGGATCGGCGTTGCTGCGTGCCTCTTCGACGGTCGTCGCCGAGCGGAACATGATCGTCTTGAACAACTCCACGCCTTCGGCGCCGAGGGAATCGGCGTACTGTTCGTAGACGAGATTCTCCTTGGCGGTGATGTTTCGCGGCCGGCCGGCTCTCGGCGCAGACGCTAGCGGCAAGGCCCCGAGCACGCGAAGCCCCGGATTCATTGCGCGCGCCTCTTGGATGGTGCGCAGGGCCGTCGACACGCGATCGGCGCAATCCGCGGTGAGTTCCACCGGCAGAATCAGCCAGTCGGCGGCGATCAGGCCGAGTTCGGCGATGTTGTCGAACTGGTTCGGCACGTCCATGATGATCCAGCGATACGCGGGCGGCAGGAAGGCAAGTCCCTCTTGAAGCTTCAGCGAGTGCTCCGGGAAGTAGCGGAAGAACCGCTGTTGGTCCGGCTCGCAGGGCACGAGGTCGAGCCCCTCGATCCCGGAGGAGATCACCGGCGGCGGCATCGGGATCGGCGACTCCAAAAAGGTCCGCACGTTCTGGCGGACGTGCTTCAAATCCGATCCCAGAAAATCCCGCGACGTCCCGCACTCCGGATCCAGGTCGATCGTGAGGATGCGCTGCCCCTGCTGCGAGGCGAGCAGCGACAGCAGCATGGTCGTCGTCGATTTCCCGACGCCGCCCTTGCCGTACCAGATGGCGAGGCGGATCGGGGCGGCCGGTGCGCGGGGCGACTTTTGCATGTCGCGACAACGCTACCACTTCCGCCGGGTGCGCGCCTAGTCTTCGTCGCCTATTTGTAAAAGGCAATGTCCCTTCTGTTTTTTACAATTATTCTCTTCAGAAGCGGTCGCTAGAGGTGTAGTGGAGAAATATGTTGGGAGTTAGTACTCAAACAGTACTCTGGTCGCAGGCGGGTGTGCCGAAACGGTCGCAGGCTGGTCTGTGGTGTAAACTTAAATCGGTCGCTAGGAAGTTTCGCATCGTGAAGCCAAAAACTCTGCACTGTGGGTATCGCCACGGCCACCAGTTACTGGGAAGCAAGGGTATCGCCACGGCCACCAAACAACGCTCCTGACGGGTATCGCCACGGCCACCAACAGCAGTATCGCCACGGCCACCAACAGCGGTTGCATCGGGGTATCGCCACGGCCACCAGTCTCTACCGCCGGAAGAAGGTTTCGTAGACGCGGGCTGATTGTTCGTTAGGCTGGATCTTGTCGAAACGCGAAAGTCGTTCTGCACGCTGGAGATCCTGATACCAGTCGGGAACCGGACGGTCATGCTGGAGGCGGTCGATGTACGCGGCGACTTCGCTGCGCGTGAAGCTGCCGGGATGATGCTCCTTCTGGGCGATCAGCACGCAGATGTGCTTCTGCATTTTCTCGCGACCGAAGCGGGTGACGAGCACGCGGAACACGTGCGGGTTCAGGGGCTTCCCGCCCTCGTCTTTGAGTTCGGCGACCTGGGCGTAGAGCGCGTCGTTTTCGATCTTGTCGGTGTAGCGTCGGCCGTCGCTTTCTGCGGGCTTCGCTTTCAGCAGCGGGCCGCGGCTCCAGCGAAGCGCCGTTTTGCCGCGGTGCATGCCGGCAGTGATCTTCTGGAAGTAGCCGCCCCACGGCTGGTACGGCCGGATGAGGCCGATCTCTTCGGCGTCACGGAGCAGCTTCCTGAGCTTCTGGCGGCGGAGCTTCTTCAGGTTTGGGTTCTCACTGTAGCCGATCTGATGGATCGCGAAATCATCGGCGACGAAGATCGAGCTGTCCTGCTGATTCCAGCCGTCGCGATTGGCGACGAGATACAATCGGCGCACGGCAGGGGAGAGGGAGCGATACAGGTCGAAGTCGAAGAGCAGGATCGCGGAATCCTTGACGATTTTCAGCAGCGACGGGTCCCACTCGAACTCGACCGGGCGCCGCGACTCGGTCATGCGGGCCATCGACGCCAGGTTCCAGAAGCCGAAGTTCTTGATGACGTAGCGCTGCTCGCCTGGATGCCAGAACGCCGACGACATGAACTTCACGTACGAGAAGCGGAAGATGCGGCTGCGCAGTCTCTGGTACTGAGCCTGGCCCTCGGCCGGCAGCCCCACTTGCCGCGCGAGGAAGTCGAGCGTCAGAAACGACCGTCCGTCTGCCGGCGGCTCGTGCAGTCGCTTGAGATACGTGAACAGGCCGAGGAACAAATCGAAGTCCACGGGGCTCAAGCCGAAGCTGGCGCTCACCAGCTGCGTACCCGTCTTGCGGTGGCCGTGCTGGTCGGTGTAGAGGAACTGTCGCGGGTAGTGGAGCGCCGAACCGACCTCCAGTTCCGAGATTGCCTCGTCCCTCTTCCCGAGGAGTTGGAACGAGGGGTGCTCGGAAAGCGGCTGCGATTTGAAGTCGAGCGGGCAGAAGGCCGCTTTAATGAAGTCGAGGCCGGCGTAGGCCGTGCCATGCCGTTTCTCGGATGCTTCGGGCATGGCGGGAAGAGTACCACGACCCCGAAAATCTGGCCACCGTGCGCGAGCACAGGAAGTGTTCGTTCGCGCGCGCAGAACGCATTAAAGTGGGGATTGAATCGCTGCGGAATGCGCCGCGACGATGGAGCGAAATGTCGGACTGAGCGCAGCCCACTCGACGATGTCCACGCGGATTGGCAGCGTTGAGTCGCTGAACGCGAGGCGCAGTCGTTCCAGCACGCTTGGCAGCAGACGGCGAGCGCCCATAATGCACAAATCAAGGTCGGACGTTTGCTTGTGCGCACCCGTCACACGCGAGCCAAAGGCGCGCACCTCGCGGTCGGGAATGTGGGACCGCAGGATCGCCTGCACACGCCGGAGTTGGTCAGGCCGCAGCGCGACGTCCGATTGCATCAAGATGATCGAGAAGTGCTCTGGCATCCGTCACAAACGGCTGCGCGACGCGGAAGACTTCCGCTGCGACGGCGGCATCATACGTGTGCGACGTCTTGTTGCGCGCGGTGCGGTAACCGAACCATGCCTCAACATTGTCAATCAGCCCGCGTTCGGCGGCGACCCGCAGCACGTCGTTGTAGGGCATTTGGTCAACGGGGTCGCCGAACACCATTTCCAGGGTCCGGCGGATCAACTTGATGGCTAGTTCGTGCGTGTACTCGAACCGCTGGATGACGCCGTCTCGAATAATCTCCGATTGCGGTTGCTCGCGCGCATCGCGGAGTCCGTCCTCCAGTTGCTTGAGGGCGTCTGCCAGTGGCGTGAAGTCGAGAGTGGTCACACGGCGAGCATAGCAGACCCTGCGTCGCTCAAGGAAACCGGATGTGGTCGACGGCTTCATCACCGTGCCAGGCTGCGAGCGTGCGAACGCTGCGCTTCGACGGGGAGACCGACGACGAGTTCCGCAATCGAGCCGAGCGCGCGGGCCAGATCGCGCGCCTCTTGGTCGAGGGATGCCTCCGCAATCGCGACGTGCGCGAGCTGATTGCCGATCCCATTCTGCCGTACACGGAAGAGCCGCTGCGCCGCTGGCCGATCGTGCGCATCGAGTACGAGCAAGCGTTCGCCGTCGGCACGATCGGAGAGTGCTTGGACGCGACGAAGCATAAGCACTGGGGAGACGGCCCGTGGATTCTGCCGCTGGAGCCCGATGACCCCGTCTCGGCGGAGCGGATTCTGTATGTCTATAAGCCCGAGAGCCTCTACAACCGCCGGTTCGAGCAGCGGCGGCGGTTGAAGGAACTGCTCGGCAAGAAGCACCGGCCGTTGGTCGGCAAAGCGATGCGGATGCGGAAGAAGGACTACTTGGCTGGACTGACGACCGATGACGTGCGAGCGGTGCGGGAGCGCATCAAGGTGGAGCCCGGCGACCTCTGGCGGGCGGCGCGTGGCAAGCTCTTTCTGGTGCTGCCGCCCCGGATCGTGCAGTTGGAGTTCGATTTCGGCGACTGATTGTGTCAGGCGTCATCGCGTTCTTGGTCCAGCACGGCGCGAGCCTTCTCGATCACGACGCGCGTGTGCTCTTCCAAATCGTCCATGTTGAGTTCCGTGCAGTCGAGTAGTTCCCGGAGGACGGACGAGGCGGTCAGTTCATCGCGGGGCTGCCGCGGATCTGCGCGTTCGGAAGTCACGAGGCAATGATACGGCAGGCAGCCGTGAGGAAATAGGAGGATGGGGGACCGCCGCCCGACGTCGGGCAGGCTGCAGGAAGCAGCTCAAGAAGCCACTTGTTGACGGGATGCGAGGAGAATGGCAAACATGCCGTTACGATATAGGCGGGCGGCTATTCCCTCAGCCGCCCGCCTCGTGTGGCCGCTATCAATTCACGACGCTACTTCGATTTCTTCGCCGACTTTTTGTCGGCGGCGGTCTTCGCCTGTGCGGGCTTTTTGTGCCCTCGGACTTCGGGGGGTGACTGCCGTTGGACATCACGAACGCTCCTTTCTGCGGGGGAAGGGGAACCAAGCAAACGCGAGGCCCGCGCGTAGTATTTGCGCAGGTTGTCACGCGAGATAGCCAAGAAGAGAAACTCGATCATGAGGAACGCCGTGTCGGCCCAGGGGGCGAACGGCGGTTGCTGGATGCGCCACGCAACGTACACGCAGGCAACTGCGACGGCGAGGTTCGCATGACTCTGGTAGTACCTGTAGTGATCTTCGACGATCGCCCGAAAGGCAGGCAGCTTGACCGGCAAGCTCGCGTCGTCCCACTCCGGCCGCCGCAGGCCCGTGTAGTGGTGAAGCGTATCGACGAGCAACCATCTCACGGCGCTGACGGACATGCCGGCCAGCAGCGTAGAGAGTGCGACGAACGCGGTGCTCTCGACGCCGTCGGCGAGCCCCAGCGTCGGCGCGAGCAGAGATCGAACCGGCGGGAAAAGCAAGGCGGCGCCGGACACGACGACGAAGCCCGGCAGGACGTAGGCGATGAGCAAGCCGAAGTTCTGGCGGATCAAGTCGTTCACGGAACGCGGGGAGCGCGTCGTTGCGCGGCGGAGCGGGGGATGGCATGTTGCGGGAACTGAATGAATCGGCATGTTGCAATCTCCTCCCGCTAGCCGTGATCTCGGGCTGCCTTCGCGAACGATGCGAAGCATTGTAGGATATATCCTACAGCCTAGCAAGCATGGAGCGAGCATATTGCTGGGATGCTTGGGGATGAATTGCGCAAAGCTCGCGAAGAGGCGGGGATGAGTCAAGAAAAGCTCTCGTTCGAGGCGGGCATCGACCGCAGCTATTTGAGCGAACTCGAAAACAACCATCGATCGCCGACCGTGGAGATGCTTTTTCGGATCTGCGATGCCCTCGGGATCGCGGCATCCGACATTATCTCTCGCGTCGAGAAGCAACAGCGCAAGCGTTAATGGCCGACACCCCGCACGCCGATCGCGGTTAGGCAGTGTTTTTCGCGATCTGGCGGAGGACCGCCCGAGCGTGGGTGAGTTCTTCCTCGGTGGGATCGGGAGCGATCGCCGTATAGTAGTCGTCGCGGATGGAAAGACGTTGCTTGATCGTCCGGGCGAAATCCGGACTTTCATCCATCACGAGCTCGGGCGTGTCCCAGTCGTCGTCCCATAACACGAAACTGTCGAGCACATCGACGAGGACGCTCCAGTCAGCCATTTTGCAGGAGTGCGGATCCGGCAGGTCGCCGTCATCGCCGTCGGTTTCGCGGACGGCCGCGAGCACTAGGCGACGCCAGGTCGCAAGGTCATCGTCGGGCGAAGACTGAGCAGCGTCGATTTCGCATTCCAACAACATGTGGAGCGTTTCAAAGAGCATCCCGACGACCGCTTCATGGACGCCATCGAGGGGCGAGCAGGGGACGTCGTCTCGCAGGAGCGCTTCACCGACCTCCGCGAGCAGGGCGATTTTCTGAGAGGTAAGCAATTCATCGAAAAGCTTCACCCCGGATATCCAGGGCTCGCTGAATTCCAATTCCTGCTCCAGGAGGTCGCGAACGAAGGCGACCACAGCACGAATCAAGGCGGCTTCGGCGCCCCCGAGGGTTCGTTCGCCGGACGATGTACGCCACATGGGATGATGCCTCAATAACAGCCAATCCCGCCATAGCGCAGTATGGGTTGCCCTTCGTGCGCTTGCAAACGGCGAGCGCTGGGGCAGACTGGCTTGTCTCGAACGGTGAACCCGTCACGGAATTGCGGCTGAGCGGGAACCGGCGAAGCGCCGGTAGGGGGATCGTTTGCCATAGCCGACACGGTGCCACAAAGCGCGGGGCTCAGCAACAGAATTTCGAAAGAAACCCTATGCGTGGTCAGTCGACGTCGCGAAAACAATTGCGACGGTCAGCTATTGCATCGAGTGCTCGGGAAGAATTTGTCATTCATTTCTTTGACATCTGGCGATAGAATGTGGCAGGATCGAACTATCGGAATGAAACCTATGCCAATCCGCTTAACCGAAGAACAATGGGCCGACGTGCAGAAGGGGAACGACGTTCCACCGCGCGTGAGCGATCCCGCGAACAGCACCGCGTTCGTTCTTTTGAAAGCCGAAGCCTACGAGCGATTCAAGTCGCTGTTCGAAGAAGACCCGGTCACCGAACAGGAGCGCCTCTACCAGCTTGAACAGTTCGGGAAGCGGGCTGGCTGGGATGATCCGGCAATGGATGTCTACGATGATCTCGATCCGCGCCGCCACGTATGAATGTGTCTCGCGGCGATGTCGTGCTTGTGGATTATCCGTTCAGCGATCGCACGGGCAGCAAGGTGCGGCCCGCGCTCGTCGTGCAGGCGGATGCCCTGAATCATCGCGTCACCGATACGATCCTGGCCGCCATCAGCCGCTCAACGCATCGGGCCTCGCCTACGCAGCTTTTTATCGACATCAACACGCCCGAAGGCGCTCAGTCCGGGCTGCGGCAGAATTCGATGATTCAATGCGAGAATCTTTTGACGTTTGACCAGCGGCTCGTGATTGCGAAAATCGGCGAGCTGTCGAAGCCGCTGCTGCGGCTTGTCGAGAACTGCCTCAAAGCGGCGCTCGATTTACCTTGAGCGATCGGCCGCCGTTCTACCGGCTGGCGATTCGTGCTCACCGAATCTGGATGTGCCTTGCGGCATCCTCGGCATCGCGGTCTCTCGCCGCGTAATACATCTGCGTCGTGCGGATATCGCTGTGGCCGGCGAGCTGCTGCACCTGCTCCATCCGCGCGCCATGCTCCAGCGCATTCGTGAGGGCGGTCTTGCGCAGCGAGTGCGTGCAGATTGACCGGCCAGCGATGCGATCGACGTCGATGCCTGCCCGCCGTGCGTATTTTTTCACGATGGCAAGAATCGCGCGGGGCGTGAGGTACTTCCGCAGAAGCGTTCGCCGATCTTTTGCGACGGGACGGAAGAGGGGACCGTCGAGGTCATCCATGATGCCGGCTGCCGCCAAGTAGGAGCGGATGGCGGGCGCCGCTTCCAGCAGCGCTTTCCGCTGCCGTTTTTTCCCGCCGCGTCCCTTTTCCCAGACGACGAGGTAGAAATCGGTGTCGGTGCGTTCCAAGTGCCCGACGCACGCATTGGCGATCGCCGCACAACGGCAAGCCGTCTTGAAAAACGCAAACAGCAGCGCGTAATCGCGAAGCCCGGCGATGGTCGCGGTATCGGGCATGTGGAGCAGCCGCACCGCTTCCTGCTCGCTCAAGGCGGGCGTCGTGTTGCGATCGACGCGCGGCGACTCAACGGCCTGGATGTCTTGCACCTGGTCCCACCGGACAAGCCCGCGCTTGCCGAACTGCTGATACGTTCCGCGTAGAACCGAGAGAACCCGGCCGACGGTCGCCGTGCTCTTGCCGGCGGCGAGCAGTGCCGCGCGGTAGATGCGCAGGTCGTCGCCGGTCACGGACAGCGGATCGACTCGCTGTTTTTGCATCTGCCCAAGAAAATCGGCGAGGTCGGCGAGATACGCCCGGCGGCTGTGCGGGGAGGGGAGTCGCTCGCATATCCACGGCACGAGTGCCGCGGACGGGCTGCCGGCGGTGCGGCTACCCGCCAGCACTATATTAAGGAAGTCGGCGACCGCGGCGTCGGTCCCGATGTGCCGAGGCAGACGCGGGCCATCGTGTTTGACGGCGAGGTCATCTGATGGTGGATTCGACAGTCGGCTATCGACCCCGGAAAACTTGACGATGGCCGTCGTTGATGGCGGATTGTTCTCCAAGTGTGCAGCGGGTGAAGGGCGGGCGGTGACCGCCGATAAAGCACATTATCGGAAGTCATTGGGTGCAAAAAGAAACGTCTGTTGACGACTACCTTGATTGATGTTGCCGCGATCCGCTGATGTGACAGATGGCAGACCGGCATTGACATCACAGCGCGTTCGTGGAAAAGTGGGTTGAGCGGAGGGGCGGACTGGAACCTGAAGAACTTTTTGGGGAAGTCAAATGTCAGCGGCCGACAATCACTGCTCTCGTGAGCACGGCTACCCGTTGCTTGCGTGGCCGCTGACGCAGCTCGATCTGGACGTGGCGCTGCGCGGCGAAAACGCTGAGAGACTTGGTAACTACATTGTGGAGCAGTGGGCGGGTCAGCCGCGAAGAATCCATTACATCTGTTCCAGCGTCCGCTTCAACGCGTCATACGCCAGCTTCGCCTGGCTTTCCATTCCCGGCGACGCAAATCGAAGAAAATCTCCAAGCGTTAATTGACGCACCGCAGCGATGACCGGGAGGGCCGAATGAAGATCACGATCGAATCCGGCCCCGGTGTTTCGTTCCTGCTGCGGTCGGAAAACGGCACGACACGGCTGGTCCAGACCGACAGGGAATTCCCGCTCGTGGCGAAATCGCTCGGCTGGACGGGCGTCGATGAAGAGTCTGGCGACAACGCCTGGGATGCCTACGAGTTTCTCGAACGGCACCTCGGCGAAAGCATCGACGATCCCGGATACTTTTAACCCTCGGGCATCGCCCCCTTTCGCGAGGAAGGGGGCGGCTTTTGCCGATGGCTGGCACGGCGCCAAACACGAGCCTTGCAATCGTTGCCGTACTCGGCGAGTCGCCGTACGATGCTGCCCGATGGGGTAACCGTACACCGGCGCCAGGTGGCTCTGGGGCGGGCGGGGCTAGGGGCGGGCGTCGGGAGAATTCTGGGCCAGCCGTCGCTGAGCACGACGGCGCCGGCGCCGGTCGGCGGCGTCGCGGCGCTCGTCGGTTCGGTAATT
>DATKRK010000284.1:0-22369 GCA_035532215.1 Pirellulales bacterium
TGATTTACCGTCGCCGACTCATCGCCGCGTTCCGTCTCCTGGCCATTCCCTAAACACCGTGAAACATCCGCCATGAAGCACCCGCCGCAAGGCGAAACAATCACCCTTGACTGGTCCAACCATATCAGGGCACGCCCTCCGCGGCGTGCCGGGAAGCGCGAATCGGCGCGATTCCCGCTTTTCACGGCACGCCACGAAGGGCGTACACTACAGGCTTTGGCGCGAACGTCTACTTACGCCGCAAGCCAAACCGCAGCCCCCATTTCGCGCTTGCCGCGCCCGCGCGGCGCCGTTTACCATGTCGAAGGCGTGAATCGACCTGCGAAATCTCAAGACGGCGGAGAATCGACCGATGAAACTACTGGCTGGGCTGTTGGCGGGGTGCATGCTTTTGGGAGCGGGCGTAATGATGGCTAAAACGACGCAAGCGGCGGCGGGCAAACAACCGCAGCGAGTGCTGCGGCACGTGGTGCTGTACAAATTCAAGCCGGAAGTCAGCAACTCGCAGTTGCAGGAGGTCATCGACGCCTTCGCGGGCTTGCCCGCCAAGATCGACACGATCATAGGTTTCGAGCACGGCGTGAACGTCAGCCCCGAGGGCAAGTCGGAAGGTTTTACGCATTGCTTCACGGTCACGTTTCGTGACGAGGCCGGACGCGACGCTTATCTGAAGCATCCGGCTCACCTGGCCTACGTGAACGTCGTGCGAGATCGACGCGAGAAGGTGATCGTGTTCGATTACTGGGCCAAGGGATGAGCCTGCGGCCCTTTCGCCAGCATCCGTTGTTGCGAGGCGGCCACGTACAAACGCTGGCCGGCGTCTTCTTGCCGGGCGTCAAGCATCCCTACCGGGCGCAAGAACGGCAAGTTTCGTTGGCCGACGGAGACCGGATCGTCTTGCACGACGACCAGCCGGCCGACTGGCGACCGGGCGATCGCACGGCGCTCTTGATCCACGGCCTGGCGGGCTGCCACCAAAGTCCTTACATGCAGCGGATCGCAGCCAAACTCGTCGAGCGCGGCGTGCGCGCCTTCCGCATGGACTTGCGCGGCTGCGGCGCCGGCTTCGGACTGGCGCGGCTGCCCTATCATGCGGGCCGCTCGGAAGACGCCGCGGCGGCGCTGGCGACAATCGCCGAGACGTGCCCCGGCTCGCCGACTACGTTAATCGGCTTTTCGCTGGGCGGCAACATCTCGCTCAAGTTGCTGGGCGAATTGGGCGAGGCGCCGTGCGGCGGGCTCGATAGCGCCGTCGCCATCTGTCCGCCGATCGACTTGCAAGCCGCCGTCGAGCGGATGGCCTTGCCGCTCAATCGCCCTTACGACCGGCATTTCGTGCGTTTGCTCATCAGACAACTGGGCGAGCGACAGCGCGTGCTGCCCGACGCCCCGGCGGCGAACTTCGCACGAGCGCCGCGGGGCCTGTTCGAGTTCGACGATCAATACACCGCGCCGGTTTCGGGCTTCGGCTCGGCGGCGAACTATTATCGGCAGGCCAGTTCGCTGCAATTCGCGCCGGCCATTCGGCGGCCGACGCTGGTGATCGCTTCGCGCGACGATCCGCTGGCGCCGTGGCGGCCCTTTTTACACCTGCTCGATTTGCCCCATTTGCAGGTCGAAATCACCGAGCGCGGCGGCCATCTGGGCTTCGTCGGCCGCCGCGGCCTCGACCCCGATCGCCGCTGGGTCGATTGGCGGATCGTCGAATGGATCGCTTCGTTCAAATGAAATGGGGAGCGGTGCGGCGGCGCCGGGGGGAGTTCACCACGGAGGCAGAAGGGTTAACCACAGAGACGCAGAAGAGTTAACCACAGAGGCACAGAGACACAGAGAAGAAAAGAAGAGAAATTGAAAGGAGAGATGGGCTTTCCAACAAAAGGCCTTCGCCGCAGTCTCTTCGCGTAACTCGAACTACTCGTATTTCGCCCTTTCGCATTTTCGCGATTGCCTGCTTCACCGCTAACTCGTTCATCATTCAAAGTCAATTGCAAGCGCCGGCGTTAATGCAAGCTGTTCCTCTGCTTCCTGCTGCTCTGTGTCTCTGTGCCTCTGTGGTTAGCCTTCCCCGTTGCGCAAAAGACGGGCTAAACATCAAGTCGCCGCGTTGCGCTGCGACGCTTCTTCCCAGTGCGCGTAGAGCGAATGCAAGCTCTCTTGCGCCTGGGCGATTTCGCTTTGGATTTCTTTCACGCGGCGGCCGTCGCGCAGCACGTCGGGGTCGGCCAGCGCGGCGTGCAACTCTTCGATTTTGGCTTCGCGCTCGAAGATTTCGGCTTCGAGATCGGCCAGCTTGCGGAAGGGAAATTTCCAGACGCGCTTGGGGGGCTTGTCGTCCTTTTTCTTGGCGGCGGGTTTCGCCACCTCTTCGCTTTTGGGCTTCGCCGCGTCGCCGCAGGCCAGGCCTTGCCGCACGAAGTGCAGATACGTGTCGTAATTGCCTTCGATCACGCGAAACCGGTTCGGCTCGACGACCAGCAAATGGTCGGCGACGCGGTTGAGAAAATAGCGGTCGTGGCTGACGAACAGCACCGTGCCTTCGAACTCGCCCAGCGAACGCTCGAGCGAGTCGCAGGCCCACAGGTCGAGATGGTTCGTCGGTTCGTCAAGCACCAGGAAGTTGGCGTCGGTCGCCGAGAGCCGGGCCAAGGCCGCCCGGCTGCGTTCGCCGCCGCTGAGGCTGCCGACGGGCTGAAACGCCGCGTCGCCCGTCAGGCCGAACCGCGCCAGCAGGCTCCGCCGCTGCGGCTCGTTGAACTCCTTGCCCGGCGGACGCACGGCCTCGACCACGGGCAGTTCTTCATCCAGGCCCGAGAGCATCTGATCGTAATAGCCGATCCGCACGCCCGTTCCCAGGCTGATTCGCCCGCGGTCGGCCTGCTGCTGGCCGACCAGGCAGCGCAAGAGCGTGGTCTTGCCCGTGCCGTTGGGGCCGATGATGCCCCACCGCTGGCCGCGCAACACGTCGAACGACAAGTCGGCGAACAGCGGGCGGTCAAAGGACTTGGCCAATTGCTCGACGCGGAGCACGATATCGCCCGTGCGATCGGCCGGCGGAAAGCCCATCGCCGGCGCGACAATTTCGCGCGGCGGATTGACCCGCTCGATACGCGCCAGCTTCTTCTCGCGATCCTTGGCCTGGGCGTGCTTTTGGCCATAGGCGTTGCGGCGAATGAAGTCTTCGGTTTTGGCGATTTGCTCCTGCTGCTTTTCGTAAGTCCGCGACTGCACCTTCAGCCGTTCGGCCTTTTGCCGCCAATAGGCGGAGAAGTTGCCGGTGAAATCGTCGACCGAGCCCTGATACAGCTCCAGCGTGCGGTTGGTCACCTTGTCGAGGAAATAGCGGTCGTGGCTGACCACCACGACCGCCTGCCGCGTTTCGGCCAGGAACGATTCCAGCCACTCGGTCGCTTCGATGTCCAGGTGGTTCGACGGCTCGTCGAGCAGCATCACATCGGGATCGCGCAACAGCAGTTTAGCCAGCATCAGCCGATTTTGTTGCCCGCCGCTGAGCTGTTCGAGCGGCCGATGATAACTGCCCTTGTCGAAGCCCAGGCCGTCGAGCACCCGCTCGATTTTGTGATCGAGATGGTAGGCGTCGCGGCGCTGCAACTCGTGCTGCAAGCGGTCGTAGCGCTTGCCAAGCTGGGTATGTTCGCGCGAATCGCTCGCGGCGGCCAAGGCGTGGGCCGTCTCTTCGGCTTCCTTCGCCAGGGCGACGAGGTGGGCGAGCGCCGTTTCGGCTTCTTGCCACAGCGTACGGCCGGGAGCCCACTCGGGCTGCTGTTCGAGGTACTCCATGCTGGCCGAACTGTGCAGCTCGATCTGGCCGGCGTCGGCCTCCTCGCGGCCGGCGAGAATCTTGAGCAGCGTCGTCTTGCCGGCCCCATTGGGACCGACCAGGCCGATCTTTTCGCCCGGCCGGACCTCGAACGTCACGCCGTCGAGCACGGGCTCGGGCCCGAAATGCTTGACGACGCCGTTGACCGACAACAGGATCATGAGTTGGCCGCGTCGTCCGCTTTCGCTCCGGCGAAAAGCAACTTCATTGGGAGGGACGGGCGCCTCGCCCGTCCCTCCTGCGTCAGCGGCCCGACGGTCGGCGGCGCCCGCCGCGTCCGCGGCCCCCGCGCCCGCGCGGCCCGCCGCCTGCGCCAGGATTCTTGCTGCGAGCTTCCATGTTGGTTGCGATGATCATGCCGATCGCCTCGTCCCAGCTCGGAATGCTGCGATGGTTGGCTTTCATTTCCCCATCGTGGTCGTGCTCGCCGTCGTGCTCGAGTTCGCCCTCGTGCTCGAGTTCGCCCTCGTGCTCCGCTTCGCGGCGGACGCCCGCACGCTCGAACCCTTCGCGAGACTCGACGTCTTCGGCCTCCTCCTCTTCGCTGGCCTCCTCCTCTTCGCCAGACGGGCCCGGCTCGGCGGCGTCTTTGCGCGAACCGCGTTCGGAGCGGCCTCGCTTGCGACCGCCGCGGCGGCGCCGACGGCGAGGACGTCGCTCTTCGTCCTCTTCGCCCGCGGGCGACTCCTCCGAGAGGAGTTCGAGATCGGCCGCCTCCGGCTCGCCTTCGCCGGCCGGTTCGACGGAAAACTCAAGATCTTCTTCGAAGAACTCGTCGCCGAATCGGGATCGTTCTTCGCCGCCGCGGCTTTCCGTTTCCGGCAATTCGAGATCCGACTCCGAGGGCTCGGCCCCAAGTTCCTCGGACGGTTCACGCGCTTCGCGTTCGGCTCGCGGCTCGCCGCTACGGCGGCCTCCGCGCCGGCGACGCCGCCGGCGTCGGCCTGTGCGCTCGCGCTCTTCGCCCGCCGGCGATTCCGTCTCTGCCGCGTGCGAACCGCCGCCGACGAATTCTTCTCCTTCTTCGCCGAAAGACTCCAATTCTTCGATCAGGTCGTCTTCGGGCGGTTCGACGACGGGTTGCTCGCGGTGCTCGAACTCGGAACGTTCACGTTCGGGTCTTTCTCGTTCCAGCCGGTCTCGCGGCGGACGCTCTCGTCCAGAACGTTCCCCGCGAGATCGATCGCGCCCGCGCGGCGGGCGGTCTTCGCGCCGGCGCGGGCGAGGCGGTCGTTGGTCGGTTTCGGCAGGTTCTGCAGATTCGGCTTCCGCTTCGGCCGCCGGCGGCGACGCAGCGCTGGGCCGAGCAGGCGCCGCGGGCGTTGGCTTTTGCGGCGCCGGAGGCGGAGCGAGCCCCAGCGAAAGATTCAGATTCGTCCAGTCCGCTTTCGGACGTTCCGCGGGCTCGGCCGGCGGCGTTCGCTTCTTAGCGGCCGGCGGCGGGGTTGCAGGAGGCTCCGCTTGCGGCGATTGAGGCTTGACCTCCGCGCCTAGTTGATCGGCCAGAAAACTCCAATGATTTGGCTGTCCGCTTTCGCTCATGTTCGCCTGATGCTAATCGCCTGTTTTTTCGCCAGGCTGGGTAAACGCGGCGCCGTGAGCCGTTAGGCCAGAGGCCGCCGCATCGAGAGGTTTGGAATAAGCATTATACGATTACTCTCGGGGGTTGTGAAGTCGTGCCGCCCGTTGAAGTTACGGCTGCTTTCGCAGGCTCTGCCGCACCCGATTCGCTTGGCCGTCGCTCGCAACGTGGGGTAGAATTGCGTTGCGCGAGGGCTTGGTTCCGTTCCCATTCGCTCGGGAGTTATGGCAGTCATGACCAGCCACGGCCAGATTACGCAGGACGCCGCCAGGCATGTGGAAGAGGTCGAACTTCGCGGCCATATCATCGATAGCCTGCTCTTGCCGAAGATTCTGGACATCGTCACCAGTCGCGGCGGGGCTTTTCGAATCAAGCGCATCACGATCGGCCAGGCCCGCAACGATCCCAGCTACGCGCTGCTGGAGATTTCGGCCCCCAGCGACGAGCTGTTGCAGGAGATCGTCGGCCAGGTCGCCGACCACGGCGCCGTTTCGACCGCGTCGCAAGACTGCCGCCTGGCGGCCGCCGACATCGCAGGCGCTTTTCCCGAGGGCTTTTACAGCACGACCAACCAGCGGACGGAAGTGCGGCTGGCGGGCCATTGGATTGAAGTGGCCGATCAAGAAATGGACTGTGGAGTGCTCGTCGATCCGCAAGCCCAGACCGCGCGGGCCGTGGCGATGAGCGACGTCGAGGTCGGCGATCTGTTCGTCGTCGGCCATGCCGGCACGCGCGTGTTTCCCGAAATGCGCGAAACCGAAGATCGCCGGATGTTCGAGTTCATGGGCAGCAGCGTCTCGACCGAAAAGCCCAAAGGGCTGGCCATTCGCGAGGTCGCGCGCGAACTGTACAAGATCCGCTCGACGGGCGGGCGTACGCTGCTGGTCGGCGGACCGGCCATCGTGCATACCGGCAGCGGCGAACATCTGTGCGAACTGATTCGCCGCGGCTACCTGAACGTTTTGTTCGCCGGCAACGCCCTGGCCACGCACGACATCGAGCAAGCGCTGTTCGGTACCAGCCTCGGCATCCATCTCGACCGCGGCATTCCGGCCGAAGAGGGGCACGAGCACCACCTGCGCGCCATCAACCGCATTCGCCGCGCCGGGGGCATCCGCAGCGCCGTGGAGAGCGGCTTGCTGACTTCGGGCATCATGTACGAGTGCGTCAAGAACAACGTCGATTTCTTGCTGGCCGGCAGCATTCGCGACGACGGCCCGCTGCCCGAGGTCATCACCGACGTGCTCGTCGCGCAGCGCGAAATGCGGCGGCGGATTCGCGACATCGACTTTTGCCTGATGATCGCCACCACCCTGCACTCGATCGCAGTGGGCAATTTGCTGCCCGCACGAGTGCGGGTCGTGTGCGTCGACATCAATCCTTCGACGGTCATCAAGCTGAACGATCGGGGTTCGTTTCAAACGGTCGGGCTGGTGACCGACGTCGAGCCGTTCCTACGCTCGCTGGTGATCGAACTGGATGTTTTGGAAGCGGCCAGTCTGGCCGCTACGGGAAGGCGCGACGCCAATCTGGGTTGATCGATAGATTCGCCGCCGACAAGGACCGTATCGCAAGGAAATAGCCGCGTGCCGCAGCCTCATATCTTGATGTGCCCGCCCGATTACTACGGCATTGAGTATGAGATCAATCCATGGATGAGCCGTTCTCGGCAAAGCGACCGGGACGTGGCGGCCGAACAGTGGCGTGCGCTGCGCGCGCTGCTGGAGCATAGTGGCGCCCGCGTCTCGACGCTTTCGCCCGTGCCCGGCTTGCCCGACCTGGTATTCACGGCCAATGCGGCGCTCGTCTTTCGCGATCAGGCGGTGCTGGCCCATTTTCGCCATCCCGAACGGCAAGGCGAAGAGGCGGTCGACGAAGCCTGGTTCGCAGCGCACGGTTTTCGCGTGCGGCGGCCCCCGGAACGCGTCTATTTCGAAGGAGCGGGCGATGCACTGTTCTGCGGCGATACGCTGTTCGCCGGCTATCGCATTCGCAGCGACGCGCGCGGGCATCAGCAAATCGGCGAGCTGCTCGGCTGCCGCGTGATTCCGCTGGAACTGGTGGACGACTACTACTATCACCTCGACACGTGCTTTTGCCCGCTGGCGCCGGGCGTGGCGATTTATTACCCGGCCGCGTTCGATCGCTACGGCGTGCAGGCGCTGGGCGAGTTGATCGAAGAGCTGATTCCGGTTCGCGAGGAGGAAGCGCGGCGTTTTGCCTGCAACGCCGTAGTCGTCGGCCGGACCGTGATGACGAACGCCGGCTGTCCCGAGTTGCACCGCCAACTTGCCGCCCGCGGCTTCGAGCCTCGCGAAACGCCGCTCGACGAGTTCGTCAAGGCCGGCGGCAGCGCCAAGTGCTTGACCTTGCGACTCGACGGCGAAGAAGCCGCGGCCTGGAAGCACGAGAAAGTCGCAAGCCAGAGAACTGACGGAGCGAGCCACGGATGAAACACGGATGCAACACGGATAGCTTCTCTATCTAATCCGTACTACAAATGGTCCATTTCTTTCCGGGCCCCGAAGATTTCATGCCGCGATTCAGACGCTCCGTGCCAGGAAAGTCAAAATGCAAAATGTAAATCGCAATATCGGAAATCGCATTTCCGCCGTTTTGCATTTTGCATTTTGCATGATCCGCAGCCGACAAATGTTTCCTTTTGGTTGCGGCCGAAGGCCGCGCTGGGTTTCATCCGTGGCTAAAGCCGGACGCTCAACGGCGCTTAGTTCTGCCGCACGAACATCAAGCCGTTGTTGGCGACGTTGAACAGCGAACGATAAAGGCCGTTGTGAACGCCGTTTCGCGAGCGGCCGGGGTACCAGACGAGGTTCATGCTCAACCCCCAGCCTTGTTGCGTCAGGCCGTTGATGCCGGCGCCGGCGCCCGGGATCAGGTAGTTGAACATGCCATTGAAATCCCAATTGTTGGACAGCGGCATGCGGAAATCGCTGCCGACCATGCCGCCGCTGACGCCCGAGGCGCCGGCCCAGAGCCGGCCCCATGTGCCGTTCGGCAAGTTATAGCGATAGAACATATTGTAGTAGTTGATCGTCTGAAAGCCCTGCGTGAGCGTCAGCCCGTTGGCCGTGTTGAGCTTGCCTTGACCCGGGCGAACGGCGAAGGCGCCAAAAAAGCCGAACTCATGGCCGCAGGGCGTCAGATAGCTCAATTCGGCCCGCACCTGACCGACGTTGTATTTGACGTAGTAGTTGTCGTGCAGGTAATCGAACACGGCGCCGCCCTGAAAACCGCGGCGCCGGGCTCGGCGGAACAAGCCGGCCGTGACGAACTGCTGGTCGCGGCCTTTGGTCTGTTCGCCGTTGACCGAGTTGCCGTAGAAATCGCTCTGCACGAAGTTGGCGCCCACCTGATAGCCGATGCCAAACGCGGCCAGACCCAGCCGGCGGCCGAACTGACCTGCAAAGTTGACTCCTTCGTGGAAGCCGAAGTTGCCGTTGCGGCCCAAATCGAGCGGTCCCGTAAAGCCTTGAGGCCCGATGAACAGCGAGTGTTCTTCGACGCGGTGCCGGGGAATGCAGATGCCGTCGCAGGGAACGAAACGAGGGCAATTCGTTTCGTCGCAGCCCGGACCGCACTCGTGATCGTCGAAGATCGGGTCGCCGCCGCAGGTCGCGCAACCTGGCCCCATCTCATCTGGGGCGTCGACCAGCATGTCTTCGAGATAGCCGTCGGACACGACTTCTTCCTGGATGACCCCGTCGTCGATGATCCGCTCTTGAATGACCTCGCCGTCCATGGCGCCGGGAGCGATCATCTCGGGGGCGGCGGGCGTCGGCTGGTTCCTGAACGCTATCTCTTGCGTCGGACCTCGGCGGGCGTAGCGGCTGGCCATCGAGCGGTAGCGGGCGCCACCCATCGGAGCGCGTTGCCATTCCGGCACTTGCCGAACGCCAACCGGAGCCGACGGCGCGGCGACCGGCTGCAACGAGATCTCCTCGTCGGTCGAGCTGATGATCTTCGATGATGTGGTCGGTCGGGTGCGGCGGGCGAACTTTTGGGCAACCACGACGTCGGCTGATCCCCAACAGATTGCCAGGATCGCGCCGCAGATTGCCCATTTCCCCAAGAATTGCCGTGCGAAGTGCATCGAAAGCTCCTCGAAAATGCTGTCGCAAGCCCGGACTCGCCGCGCCTTCTTTCAAACAGCGAAACTATCGGAATCCTCCAACCGGAACTTTCGTCAAATCCGACAAAATCGGAAAAAATTTCGCAGTCGCCGCAGATTTACACGCCCCGCCGCGTTCCTGTTTTTGTAGCCGCCGGAGCAACTCGACTGGACGCCGGCACGAGCAGCATCTATCGTTCGCGGCCGCGAACTGAACTGGGAACCGCTTCATTCACTTGGGGAGACCGCCATGCGGAAAGTTTTTCATGGGACTCTGGCAGCGGCAGTCGCAACATGGAGTATTGGCGCCACGGCGGCGGCGGAGCCCGGTGCGAGGGAAGATCGTGTCGTCCCGCAACGCGCTGCGAAGCCGGCAACTGAGACGCCGCAGGTTGAAGTGAACGTGAAGATCGCCGAGTTCGACGAGCACGACCGGGCCGAAATCGATCGCGCTCTTGGTATTTCCAAGAGCTACGGCATAGCGGCGGATGACAAGGTCGTGCACTCGCTTGAAGAGCGAAAACTGCTGCAGGTGACGACTTCGCCGACGATCCGCACGCCGAACGGAAGCAAAGCCAGCGTCAGTTACGAGGCCGGGCAGGGGCTCGACCGCCGGGACGACGCTAAACCGATAACCCACGAAATTGAAATTGCGCCGACCATCGTGTCGGGAAATGAACCGAAAATCGTCACCGAAATTCGATATCGGGAGACGACCGGAAAAGGCGATTCGCAGCGCACAAGGGAGATTCAAACGGGAGCGAAATTGAAACCTGGCGATACGTTGGCCTTCCATTTTTCTCCGCAACCTTCGGCTCATGGCAAGAACGCCCAGGCCGCCAGCGGCGTCGGAAAACTGCTATTCGTCAAAGCGACGATCGTGAAACCGAAGCCGGCGGCAGGCGAGGCGAAGCCTAATCCTCGCGTCAGCTATCGCAAATCGCCGGCGCAGCAATAGTGCATTGTCACCATTGAGCGATACGATCGAAGCGGCTATCGCAATTTACGTGGTTCTCCCAGTTCCGCGCCGCACTTTTCGCACTTGGTAAGCTTGCGATGGTGCTCGTATTCGGCGCCGCACTTCTTGCAGGTCAGATCCATCCGCCGGGTGACTTCCGCAAGATCGGTGAAATACGTGCGGCAGTAAGGGCAGATATCGTAGACGCTGCGCACTTCCTTGCGGCACTTGGGGCAGACCTTCATGCCGCGCTGCAAAGGAGAAAGCGCTTGCAGGCTGCTGCCTGAAGACCCGCTGGTATCTCCCGGGTCGCCGCGGTGCCTGGCGTCTTGGTGTACCGGCAAGCCGTCGGGGTCTTCGGCCGGAGGACCGAGCAGGTCCAGAATGGCGTCGTCGCTGAGCTTGGCGGGGTCCAGGCTGGGCACCAACACTCGAGCCTGGCAACGCGGACAAAGGCCGGTCAGGCCGGCGTATTTGTCCTTGACGTTCATTTCGTGTCCGTTGGGGCACTTGAAACGGATCGACATCGCACGCTCCCTTGTTTGTTCAATACAAACAGGATTCAGGGCGAATGCCTCTTCCGCCGCGCAGAGGATCCCAGCTCCGCTCGACTTCTGTGCCAAGTTACCCCAAGCGTACCTTTCAGAGGTTGCCGCTCGCTCCTTATAAGTTACTAACTTTTCGTCGAAAACCCAACAGAAAAATGCCGACGCCCAATCCAAGGGGGGGGTGTGGGGCGATTGCGCAAACGAAACGTTGGCGAGTCAACCGGCTCGTTCGCAGATCCGAACGCCCCGGTTAGCGCAAGCGGCGACGAGCGTCTGCCGCTCGGCGCCAAGGTCGGCCTGCGAAAGCCGTTCAGTGATCGACTGGGCCTGGAGTTGATCGCGGGCGAGCGCGAAGATCAGCGGGCCCCAGGACGATTGCCCCACGCCGCAGACCCCTGCCGAGCGGAGTTCGGCGATGAGTTGGGCGATACGTTCGTTGGCGTAAGGTCCGCCTTGCTCCGCGGCGAAGCAATCGCCGGCGAGGCGACCAAAGCGAAACAGGCTTTCGCTGAAGCGCTCGAAATCGCCCTCGATCGCTGCGGGCGCCAGTTCCAGCAGCGCCTCGCGGCAGAGCGCCTCGGTCGCCGCCAATTTGGTCGCCGGCAATCTTTGGAAGGCCTGCAACTCGGCTTCGCCCGAGAGCCCCGCTTCATCGTGCGGCCAACACAGGACAAACCGCCACTCGTCCGGCAGTTTGATGCGACTGACCAGCGGCGAGATTTCCTCCTCGGCGAACTTGCCCGCTTCGATCAGCAACCCGCCGCTCATCGCTCCGTAAAGGCCGATGGCCGAACGCCGCCCGCGGCCAGCCGCGCGGGCGAATTCCTGCGGCGTGCGCCAGGGCCCATTGAAAAACGCGTTGAGGCCCATCGCCACGGCCAGGCCCAACTGCGTGCCGCTGCCCAGCCCGACGTGCGCCGGCGGCGCACGTTTGACTTCGATCCGGCAAGGAATCTCGGGGGCGATCCAGTCGGCCTGGCGGGCCGCACGTTCGGCGAACTCTCGCACTCGCTCTGGCGATTTCCCGACGGTTTCCAGGCGATCGGCCGGCGAGATTTCCAATTCCAACGCCGGCGCGTCGAGCATGGCGCCGACGCCGCCGAACTGCCGCACGTTGCTGAGGCCGAACGAGAACATGCCGAAGTGCAGCCGGCTCGGCGCCGTGATTTGAATCACGCGGTTGGACGGGCGAGGCGCCCGTCCCTCTTTGGCTATGGAGGGCCGGGCGCCCTCGCCCGGCGCATTGGAGGGCCGGGCGCCCTCGCCCGGCTGGAGGACCGGGCGCCCTCGCCCGGCGATAGAACGCGACTCGACGGGCGGGGCGCCCGTTCCTCCCTTGGATTCGACGGGCGAGGCGCCCGTCGCTGCCTCGACCGTAACATCGCAGGCTTGCGCGCCAATCGCTGTACAGACATAATTACTGAGGAATTCAAACGCGCGGCGTTCTGCGTCTCCCGCCGTCTTTTGCACCGGCACGGCCAACCGCTCGAACTCTCGCTCGATCTCAGCGGCCGGCAGGAACTTGACGCGGGTGGCCAAAATCGCCGCTTCGAGCACAGCGTGCTTGGCGCGATTGAAGCCGAAAAAATCGCGAATGCGGCCCGAGTCGACCACTTCGGCCGTAATCGTGGATCGCTCCTCGGAATCGTCCAGCGAGCGGACCTTGAACGCATACCAGCGGCAAACATCGGCCAGAATCCAGCCTTCGATCGCCTGGGCCGGCAACATTGCCGGGGGCGGCTCGACGCGGCCGATCGCCGCCCGGGCCAGCAATTCGACGTCGTCGGTGACGTGCAACACGCCCTGTCCGGTGCGCTTGAGATTGCGATACGTCGTTGAGGTCTGATAGGGCCGCAACACCAACTCGCGCATCGACGCATCGACGATCGGCCCCATCGGCGAGAGATTCACGCTGCCGTCGGCGTTGATGGTGGTAATCAGGCCTTCCAGAATCACGGCAGCTTGCCCTCAGAACGTCACGGGCGCCGTCGGCAGCCGCTCGTCGCGCGGCGGCTCGCGACGCTCGCTGGCGATGCTGGGCATGGTTCGCGGCAAGGGCAGCCCCGCCAGACGCAGAAAATTCGCCAACATCTCGAAGCCAAAATCGGTCAGGATCGACTCGGGATGAAATTGCAGCCCGAACACCGGCATTCGCTTGTGCCGCAATCCCATCACGACGCCGTCGGCAGTGCGGGCCGTCGCTTCCAAGGCGTCGGGCAGCGAGGCTTCCTCGACGGCCAGCGAATGGTAGCGGCAGGCCGTGAGCGGATTGGGCAAACCGGCGAACAAACCTCGGTCGTTGTGAAACACGGCCGAAGTGCGGCCGTGAACCGGTTCCGGCGCCCTCACCACGCGGCCGCCCAACGCCTCGGCAATGGCCTGGTGCCCCAGGCAGACCCCCAAAATCGGCAATTTGGCGTGCAATTCGCGCACGATTTCCAACGAGCAGCCCGCTTGCTGCGGGGCGCAAGGCCCCGGCGAGAGCACGATCGCCTCGGGCTTGAGCGCCAACGCGCCCGCCGCATCGATCGCGTCGTTGCGCACGACGCGCGTCGGCCGGCCCAGCCGCTCGAAATAGCGGGCCAGGTTGAACACGAAGCTGTCGTAATTGTCGATGAGCAGAATCATCGCAGCGCGCGGATCAGTCCTTCGGCCTTGTGCCAGGTTTCTTCGTATTCTAACGCCGCCGACGACTGATAGACGATTCCGCCGCCGACCGGCGCCTGCCACCAGCCGCGTCCGGCCGTAATCGTGCGGATCAGCAGATTCGTGTCGAGCGCGCCGTCGAAGCCCAAGTAGCCCAACGCCCCGCAATACGCTCCCCGTGCCGTGGGCTCCAGTTCGGCAATGATTTCCATTGCCCGCACCTTCGGGGCGCCGGTGATCGACCCGCCGGGAAACGCCGCCCGGAGCAAATCGAGCGGCTGGCATTCGTCTCGCAATCTGCCGCAGACGGCCGATACCAGGTGTTGCACGAATGCGTAGGTTTCCAGCCCGCAAAGCTGCGTGACTTCGACGCTTTCCGGCCGGCAGACGCGGGCCAGATCGTTCCGCAGCAGATCGACGATCATCACGTTTTCCGCCCGGTCCTTTTCACTGGCCTGCAATTCGTCGCCGGCAAACAGGTCGGCCTCGGGCAAACTCGTGCGCTGCCGCGTGCCTTTGATCGGCCGGGCCTCGACTTTTCGATCGCAGACCTGCAAAAACCGCTCGGGCGAGGCGCTGGCGATTTGAAAATCGCCCAGGTCGAAATAGCCAGCAAACGTGGCCGGATTGCGGCGCCGCAGCCGCAGATACAAAGAGGCCGCGTCGTCCTCAGCAGGGTGCAAGAGCCGTTGGGCAAGGTTGACTTGAAAGATGTCTCCGGCCGCGATGTAACCAATGGCCCGCTCGACGGCTTGCAAGTAACCCTCGCGCGAGAAATTGCTGGTCAGGCCGGGCAAACTGGCCGTCGGAAATTGCGGCGCGAGCTGCTTCGCTTCGACGTTTGACAAGAGGCTCGGCGGCGCAGGCGCGAGTTTGGGCGGGGCGGACGCAAACAGCCAACTTTTGAACTCCTGCAACCGCGCGGCGGCCCGCTCTCGTCGGCGGCGTGAGTCTTGCTCCGGCCAGCCATGCGAGATCAACCAACATCGCTCGCCGAGGTGATCGAAGGCGACGACCACGTCGTACATGCCGATCGCCAAAGCCGGAAAGCCAAACTCATCGATTCGCGGGGCCGGCAAACGTTCGAGCTGGCGGCCCAGATCGTAGCTGAAAACGCCTGCGGCGCCGCCTTGAAACGGCGGTAGCTCAGGCACGCTCGACGAGGCGAACCGCGCTAGTTCGCCAGCCAGGCGCTCGACTCCGCCTGTCGTTTCCACTCCGCATTCGAAATAGGCGAACGGATCAGCCGAGAGGAACGAATAGCGGCCGAGCAACGGGTCGCGGCGCGCACTGTCGAGGAACAAGCAATGCGGCTTGTCGACCAGCCGCAGGAAGAACTGCTCGGCATCGAAATGCTGCAACTCTTCGACGAGCGGACCAGCGTCCTTCGAGGGCGAGCGAGAATGAGCTTCCGGCAACGGCTGCACTTACGCCTTCTCCCCTTGCGGCGCCGCCGGCTTGCGCTCGGCGTGCGCGGCCGCTTTGCGCTCGCGATGGCTCTCTTCAGGGACCGTCAAAAAGCCCCAATCGAGGGCCTGATCCTGGCGATACTGCTTGCCCAACGTCAGCGCCGTGACGGCCTTGGCCATCTCGTACCCCAGGTAAAACGCGTGACTCGCGTCCAGGTTCTTCGCGCCGGCGGCTTGCAACTGGTCGAACAGACCGAACGGATCGGCGCCGTGCAATCGCATGCCCGCGGCGACGAGATGCAACTCGCCCGCTTCGGCGAACAACCGGTAATTATGGTCCTTGATGTTCTCCGCCAGCCGGTCCAACTCGGCGGCGCCGTATTCCAGCAACTCCGGATCGCGCAAAGTCACCAGCTTCGGTTCGACGCGTTTGGGCAGCGATCGCTGCTCGACGGCATAATGTACCAGGCGCCGCGCGAGATCGCACTCGCGCACCGAACTGCGAGCCCAATTGATGACCTGCGTGGTCAGCACGCTGCGAATCCCCAGTTCCTGGCAGAAGCCCAACAGCAGCACGTTGATCGGCCCCGAATCGGCGTCGGTCAGCTCCGTCAAGTTGCCGACGCCCATCATCATCTCGGCGTCGGGATATCGGTCTCGCACCGCCAGATATCGCCCTAGGCTGCGTGCAAAGCCGAAGCCGATCGGCTCCAGCACCGGATCGATCCGCAGCGGCACGCCCCGCGCGGCCAGATAATCGATCGTCTCGTCCAAACCCGCCATCGTCTCCGGCGCATCCGGCACGACGACGACTTCCGCTCCCCAATCGGCGGCCTGCTCGCGGTTCGAGGAGTTGACCGACAGCACCAACTCGGCGCCCGCGCGGACGGCCGGGGCGATTTCCGCCGGGTTCAGACTGTCGATGCTGAGGCGATGCCCTTCGCCCCGCAGCGCTGCAACGACGTCTGCAACCCCGGACCAAGTTCCGCCGGGATCGCAGCCGACGTCAATGAAATCGGCGCCGGCGGCGGCCAGGGCGGCGGCCTGCTCGATAATCTCGGCCAGCGACAACCGCGGACAATGATTGATCTCGGCGATAATCTCGATGTCGCGTCGGCCATAAGCCGCGGCGTCCGCGGGCGAACGGCCAAAGTGCCGCGGCAGTTCCCGCAGATCTTTGGGCCCGCGTTCAACCGGCACGCCAGCCGCGGCCTCGACTGACGATAAGTCGCCGTAACAATAGCCCGGCAGCATCACCTTGGTCGTCCCCGGCGGCACGCGCAGATGCCGCGCGACCCATTCGGGCGTCATCAGCGCCGCCACGGTGATGCCCAGGACGCCGACGGAATATTCAAAGCCTTCCTTCGGCGCTAACTCGGCCAGCACCTTGCGCAGGGCGAATTCCGCCAATCGTCCGGTGATGAAATGGATATTCAAGCGAGTTTAGGCGGGGATTTTAGCCACGGATGAAACACGGATCGAACACGGATGGGATAGAGAATCAGAAAACCATCCGTTCGAATTCCACCTTCGTCCGGCCGAAATTGCTTAGTTACTTTTGGAACCACGGATGGCCCAGCGCGGCCTTCGGCCGCAACCAGTTGAGCCACGGATGAAACACGGATAAAACACGGATAAAACACGGATAAAACACGGATAAAACACGGATAAAATGCAGAATGAGGCTCTTCCGCATAATCTATGAGTGGTTTTATCGCTGGTTAGCAGCGTTGGGGTTGCGTTTTCCAAGGCATTGCCGGGCAAATAAACGTGGCGTTGGTCAGTGAGACGCCGGTGAGGAGCCAAATTGGAAAACACCATGTCCGATCCGTGTTCGATCCGTGTTTCATCCGTGGCTCGCCCCCCGCCAACTCGCCCCATAAATCTTCGCGAGACGCGGAGAAATAGAACGTTTGTAGTACGGATCTCACGGCTTGGAATTCCAATATCCGTGCCATCCGTGGTTCATTAAACTGAATAATCGTTTCTCGCGATGATCGGTTTCAACCCCGCTTTCGTTTTTCGTTAGGCCTCTTTCCAAGAATCATTTCTTCGCCTTCATCCGTGTTCCATCCGTGGTTCATTTCGTCATCCGTGGCTCATTTCGTCACCCGCGACTTGCTCCACCCGCAAAGCCGCCGTTGACGTTGAGCACCTGGCCGGTTAGGAACGCGGCGGCGGGCGAGGCAAGGAAGCGCACGGCTTGGGCCACGTCTTCGGGCGTTCCCCAACGCGCAAGCAAGCTTTCGCCAACGGCGCGTCGTTGCCAGGCGGTGCTGGCTTGCGCGCCCCAAGACGTCTTGATCCACCCGGGGGCCACGCAGTTGACGCGCACGGCCGGCGCCAGCGAACGAGCCAGGCTTTTGGAGAAGGCCGTCACGGCGCCCTTGACGGCGGCGAAGATTTCGCCGCTGTCGCCGGCCATGCCGTGCTCGGCCTGGTCCCAGCCGATATTGATAATGGCGCCCGAACCGGCCGATTTCATGCGGGCGCCCGCGAGGCGTGAGAGTTGCATCGTGCCGGCGACATCGACGCGCCACAACGCCTCGAGCTTGCGCTCGTAAGGCCAGCGGGCCGCTTCGCCCGTCAGCACGTCGGCGCCGGCGTTGTTCACCCAAATGTCTACTCTGCCGCGCCATTGCCAGGCGCGTTCGACGAGGCGCTCGCGATCGGCCGGATCGGCGACGTCGGCCAAGAGCGCCTCGGCCGTCCCGCCGCGAGCGCGGATCTCCTCGGCGACCGCTTCGACGGCATCCCGCGAACGCCGGCCGTGAACCACCACCGCGGCGCCCGCCGCGGCAAGTTCCAGTGCGGCAGCCCGGCCGATTCCGCTGGATGAGCCGGTTACGACGGCCGCCAGGCCCGTGAGTTCGCGTTGGGGACGTTCGGACATAAAAGAGAAGCTGGGGGCGGGCCGATCGGAAAGGGCAGACCTATAATTCGTTGTAGTCGGCGCCCTGCCGCCCGACAAGGAGCCTGGACTGCTCTGCCGGCCGCTGCGGCCATCAGCTAAGATGGCCGGGCGCGACGTCGCCGCCGCGCGGGCCAGGACGCTGCAATCAAAGCTCTTTCACTTATGGCAACGGATCACCGCCTCAAGCCCACCGAACTCAGCGAGCGGCTGAACGAGGCGGCCTTTGCCTTCCGCGGCTACAACCAGACGAACCTGGGCCGCACGCCGGAACTGCTCGCGCATCGGGCCTTCGGGGGCGTGGTCGGGCGTTATCTTCGCGAAGCCTCGGAAATCTGCGCGGAATTCATCCGCCGCCCGGTCGATCTGGTCGCGCGCGTGCGCGAGAAGCGCGAAAGCACGCTCGAAACGTTCGGCGAAGACATCGGCTTGATCATCTCGGTCGAAATGGCCCAAATCGAACTGCTGGAGCAGTATTTCGGCATCAGCTACCGCCATGCCCGCGTCGGCATGGGTTATAGCCTGGGCGAGGTGACGGCGCTCATCTCCGGCGGCGTGTTCAACCTGCGCGACGTGCTCACGCCGCTGCTGGCCATGGCCGAAGATAGCGCCGAACTGGCCCGCGACGTGACGATGGGCATCGTGTTTTCACGAGGCAAGGCGTTGAATTTCGAGGCGGTCGAGCGGCTCTGCCTGGAAATCACCACCCAGGGCCGCGGGATGATCGCCATTTCGTCCTACCTTTCGCCCAACACGGTGCTCGTGCTGGGCCAGGCAGACACAGTCGACCGGCTGAAAGAGCGGCTCGCCACGGTCATGAAGGAGCCGGTTCACGTGCGCAAAAACAACGGCGCCTGGCCGCCGCTGCACACGCCGCTGTTGTGGCAGCGGAGCGTGCCGAACCGGGCCGCGCTGATGATGCACTCCATCGGCGGCGGTTTCCGCGCGCCGACGCCGCCCGTGCTGTCGCTGGTGACGGGCAAAACGAGCTACAACGATTTCAACAGCCGGGCGATTCTGAATCACTGGATCGACCAGCCGCAGCGGCTGTGGGACGGCATCTACGAATTGCTGGCGATGGGCATCGAGGTGATCGTACACGTCGGGCCCGATCCGAACCTGCTGCCCGCCACGTTCAAACGGCTCAGCGACAACGTGACCGCGGAACTCAACGGGCGTTCGCTGCGCAAGCTGGGCATGCGGGCCGTTTCGAACATCATCGGCCGGCCCTGGGTGGCCAAGCTGCTCTCGAACCGCGCCGCCTTGCTGCGCACCCCGTTCATCGTGCACGTGATTCTTGAAGACTGGCTGCTCGACCAGGCGACGCCGTGATAATAGAACACGTTGGCTGTAGGGTGGGGCTTGGCTTACGCCCGGCCTAAGGTTCTACTCTTCGCCTTCCAGCGGCAATTCATAGCAGGCGGCTTTTTCAGCGTTGCGGACGAGCAAATAAGGCCCGGCCAATGCGGGCGTGTTCCAGCATTTGCCGTCGATGGCGTGAAACCGCGTCAACTCGGTGAAGCGCTCGGGCGAGGCTTCGACCAACGCCACTTCGCCGGTCTCGCTTTGCACCAACAGCAGATCGTCGACCAATAGCAACTGCCCGTGCCCGTATCGGCCGCCGCGCCATTTCAGATCGCCGCGTTTGAGTTCGATACAGACCAAGGTGCGGCCATCGTCGATGCCGTAAACGTGGCCGTCGTGCAGCACGACGTTAGTGAATTTGGGCTTGAGCTTGCGACTGTGGCTCTTCCAGGCTTCGCGGCAGGAAAGCTCGCCGTCGTCGCTGCGCTCGATTTCCAAAAGCATGCAGCCAATGCCGTAGCCCGAGCCGATCAAGACCTGATTCCGTCCGACGATAACCGGTTGGGCCACCTTGGGTTGGTCGCCGGTCCACTGATATCGCCAGAGCACTCGACCGTCCGTCGGATCGTGGGCGGCCAGCGCGTGGTGGTTGACGATCAGAATCTGCTCGACGCCGGCCAACTCGGCCAGCACCGGGGAGCTGTAGCTCGACGGGTCGTCCCCGCCGTGCCAGACTTCTTTGCCGCTCGCTTTGTCGTAAGCCACGAGCGAATGGTCGTCCGGGCCGCCTGCGCTGACCACGATCAGGTCGCCGATGATCGCCGGCGAACAGCTTTTGCCCCACTCCAAGTTGGGCGCACTGTTCTCGGCCAGCACGTCGTGCGTCCAAACGACCTCGCCCGAGGCGCCGTCGAGGCAGTCGAGCCGGCCGTTAGCCCCCAGCGCATAGACCAAGCCGTCGGCGATGGTCGGCGTGGCTCGCGGCCCATCGCCGGCGATCACGGCATTGAAGCGGCCGGGATCGACATGAGCCCAAAGGAGTTTGCCCGTCAAGATTTCATAGCATGAGACAAGTTCATTGTCGCCTCGCTGCTCTTGCGTAACGGCGTAAGGGCCGACGACGGCGAACGACGACCAGCCGGCGCCGATCGGCTGCCGCCACAGCTCTTTGGGCGGCCGGGCCTGCCAATCGCGAGCCAGCCGCGGGCCGTTTAGCCGGGCGTCGCGAGCGGGGCCAAGAAACTGCGGAAAATCGCGATCGGTCGTCGCGGTCAGGTCGATGGTCGCGTCGGCCGGCTTGCCCCCTTCGCCGATTTCGTCGGCCAGCCGCTCGTCGGCCTTCGGCGTCCAGCGCCAGGCCAGCTTGGGCAGGATGTCGCCGCTGACCCCTTCGACGCGAACGAGCGACAGGAATCCGCCAACCAACGCCAGACCGCTGAACAGCAAGTAAGCGCGAACCGAGCCGGAGGCCCCGGTGAAAAAGATCGCCCAGAACGCCAGCAGGATCAGCGTCAGCCCGAGGGCCGAGAGCGTGGCCAGGTTCTGATACGCCGCGTTTTCCTGGAACAGTTCGAGGGTTCGAATCACAGCGACCAGGGCGCCGCCGAGCAAGCCGATGACCACCGGCGGCAGCCACGAGATGCGGCGCGCACTCGCCGGTGCGTCGTCCGGTGACGTATGAGCTTCTTCCATAAAGCGGGTTCCTAGGATCGCGATCAGTCAGTGCGGCTGGTGACTTCCAGCAAGTGCCAGCCGAATTGCGTTTTTACAGGCCCCTGCACGGTTTTCACCGCGGCGCTGAACACGACTTTATCGAATTCGGGGACCATCTGGCCAGGCCGGAATTCGCCCAGATCGCCTCCTTCCTGACTGGAAGGGCATTGCGAATGCTCGCGGGCCAGTTCGCCGAAATCGGCGCCTTCGGCGAGCTGAGTCTTGAGGTCTTCGCATTCTTCCTTGGTGTTGACCAGGATATGTCGAGCGCTTGCTTTTTTGGCCATCCGTCTGTCCTTCCTCGGCCGTAGCGGGCCGCAGTGAGTCGTTGCAATTGAACCGGCTTTCGCGGGCAATCCGGCGAGAGTTCCCTGTTAAAGCTTAGCGGACGGTTAATGGCTGACAATCCTTCTTTGGGCGGCCGCAGTTCTTCGCAGTAGAAGCGGCATCCTTGCCGCTTTTACGCATGCGGCAGGGATGCCGCCTCTACGTTGTCGCAGTAGAAGCGGCATCCTTGCCGCTTTCGAGACATGCGGCAAGATGCCGCATCTACATCAGGCCCCACGCCGGCACGAGTTTGAACAGCGCGATGGCCAGCGCCGTGCCGACGAGCGGAATCAGCACCGAAACGACGAAGATCGGGCCGTAAGCGCGGCCGTGCGTTTCGCCGCAGATATTGCGGATCAGCATCACCAGGTAGCCGTTGGCCGGCATCGAATCGAGCGAGCCCGAGGCGATGGCGACGATGCGGTGCAACGCCCGCGGAGCGACTCCCAATTGATCGATAAAGATCGGCTTGACGATCGGCAACGCCAGCCCCTGCCCGCCCGAGGCCGAGCCGGCGATGCCCGCGATCACCCCCACGGCCAGCGCGGCATTGACCAGCGGATCGCCCGGCAAATGGGTTACCCAATCGACCAGCCGCTCGAAGGCCGGCAAATCGCGCAGCGCCGAACCAAACCCCACGACCGAAGCCGTACAGCCGATGGCCGTCAGCCCGTTGATAAAACCGTGGCTGACGACATCCCATGGCATCGCTACGTACCGGCGCAGCAGCACGCCGGCCGTTACCACGCCGGCTAGAATCGCCAGCGAAGGATCGTCGCGGAACTTCAGCAGTAGGGAACGCCCTCTGTGGCGTTCCGCAGGCAGCACATTGGATTCCGGTTTGCGGGTTCCCGGCACGCCACGGAGGGCGTGCCCTGATATGGTTGGACCAGTCAAGGGTGATTGTTTCGCCTTGCGGCGGGTGCTTCATGGCGGATGTTTCACGGTGTTTAGGGAATGGCCAGGAGACGGAACGCGGCGATGAGTCGGCGACGGTAAATCA
>DATKRK010000285.1:0-47323 GCA_035532215.1 Pirellulales bacterium
CTACGGCGGCTGGGACATGCACAACCAGATCACTCGCAGCATGCGGCAGCAATTGCCGAAGTTCGATCAGGCATTCTCCACGTTGATCGCCGACCTGGACCGAAACGGCCTGCTCGACACGACGCTGGTCATGGTCTCGTCGGAATTCGGCCGCACGCCGAAGATCAACGGCAACGCCGGCCGCGATCACTGGCCGAAGGTGTTCAGCGTCGTGCTGGCTGGCGGCGGCATCAAGCGCGGCTCGATCTTCGGCATGTCGAATTCGACGGCCAGCGAGCCCGAGGAAGACGAAATCGGACCCGCCGATCTGGCCACGACCGTCTATCACCAGCTCGGCATCGTCGCCGACAAGGAGCTGATGGCGCCCGGCGATCGTCCGATCGAGATCGTCAAGGACGGCCAGGTCCGCAAGGGCCTGTTGGCCTAGTAGACGCGGCATCCCTGCCGCGTTTGTACGAGCGGCAAGGTAGACGCGGCATCCTGCCGCGTTTGCAACGGAGGCGGCAAGATGCCGCTTCTACAGATTGGGGAACGACTTCGAGAGCTAGAGGTAACAATGTCTGCCTGCCTTTTCCGCCGCTTGCGTTTGTCGTACCGATGCCGGCTTGCCGCGTTCGCCGTGGCGGCGGTGTGCCTTCGAGCCGGCGACCTTCAAGCGGCCAGTCCGTCGCTGGGCGGCATCGCTCCCTACGGAGCCCAGCGCGGCACGGAGTTGGAGGTCAACTTCAACGGCGCCAACCTAGCCGACGCCCAAGAGATCATGTTCTACTATCCGGGCATCAAGGTCGTGTCGCTGGAGGCCGTGAACGAAAACACGGTCAAAACCAAGCTGCAGATCGCTCCCGATTGCCGCCTGGGCATCCATGCGATGCGCGTGCGGACGGCGACCGGCATCACCAACTTGCGGACGTTCAACGTCGGCGCCTTGCCCGAAGTCGCCGAAGTCGAGCCGAACAACGAATTCGCGGCGCCGCAAAAGGTCAATCTCGACAGCACCGTCAACGGCTTCGTCAACAACGAAGACGTCGACTATTACCAGGTCGAGGCCAAGAAAGGCGAGCGAATCACGGCCGAGATCGAAGGCATTCGCCTGGGCAACACGTTCTTCGATCCCTACCTGGCGATTCTCGACGCCAAGCGTTTCGAACTGGCCAGTTGCGACGACGCCGCACTGGTGTGGCAAGACGCAGTGGCTTCGATCGTGGCCCCGGAAGACGGCGCCTACATCATTCAAGTCCGCGAAAGCGCGTTTGGCGGCAATGGCGCCTGCACCTACCGCTTGCACGTCGGCCGTTTCCCGCGGCCCACGGCCGCCATTCCGGCGGGCGGCAAGCCGGGCGAGACCGTCAATCTTCGCTGGCTGGGCGACGTACTGGGCGAACGGGCCGAACCGTTTGTCGTGCCAGCGCCGAGCGAGCCTTTCGGCTTGTTCGCCAAGGACGATAAGGGCGTCGCTCCTTCGCCCAATGCCTTCCTGATCAGCGATCTGGGCAATGTGATGGAGGTCGAGCCGAACGAAGCGGCCGCCAACGCCACGCCGTTCGAGGCGCCGATGGCGCTGGGCGGCGTCATCTCGCAAGACGGCGACGTCGATTGCTTCAAGTTCGCCGCCAAGAAAGGACAGGCCTTCGATATCCGCGTGCTGGCTCGCGGCATCCGCTCGCCGCTCGACCCGGTGATGTACATCAATCGCATTGGCGGGGCGGGCGTCGGCGCCAACGACGACAGTGGCGGCCCCGACGCGTATCTCAGGTTTTCGGCGCCCGAGGACGACACTTACGTCATCACGGTCAAGGATCACCTCGGCAAGGGACGCGTCGATTACGCCTATCGCATCGAGCTCAAGCCGATTCAGCCGGCGCTGGTGATGGGCCTGCCGGAGCGGCAGCAATATGTCGACGTCACCGTCGCCGTGCCGCAAGGCAATCGCACCGCGTTTTTGGTCAGCGCCAGCCGCCGCGATTTCGGCGGCGATTTGAACCTCGAGATGAAAGACCTGCCTGCCGGCGTGACCTTGGAAACCGCGCCGCTGGCGGCCAATCAGACGATCGTGCCCGTGCTGCTATCGGCCGCGCCCGGCACGCCCCTGGCCGGCACGCTGGTCGACGTGATCGGGCGGCATGTCGATCCGAACCAGAAAATCGAGGGTCATCTCGAGCAAGTCACCGGGCTGGCTCGCGGCCAGAACAACATTCTGGTGTGGGGCCACACGGCCCATCGCATGGCCACGGCCGTAACGGCCGAGGCCCCCTTTGCGATCAACGTGGTCGAACCCAAAGTTCCGCTGGTGAAAAACGGTTCGATGAGCTTGAAGGTCGTCGCCACGCGCAAGGAAGGTTTTACGGCCCCGATCAACGTTCGCATGCTCTACAACCCGCCCGGCGTCGGCTCTTCGGGCGAAATCGTCGTCCCTGAAGGGCAGACCGAAGCCATCATTCCGCTCACGGCCAACGGCGGCGCCGAGGTCAAAGTCTGGAAGATCGCCGTGATGGGCGAGGCTACGGTCGGCAACGGCCGAGTGCTGGTTTCGTCGCAGTTGGCCAATCTGGAGGTTGCCGAGCCGTTCGTCGGCTTCGCCTTCAACGCGGCGGCGGTCGAGCAAGGCAAGGAAACCGATCTGGTCATCAACGTCACGAGCAACAAGGCCTTCGAGGGCGAGGCGTCCGTTCAATTGCTCGGGCTGCCGTTCGAAGTGACGACCGAACTGCAAAAGATCACCAAGGACACGAAAGAACTGGTGTTCAAGGTCAAGACCACGGCCAAATCTCCCGCCGGCCGTCACAAGACGCTGCTTTGCCAGGCCGTCGTGACGGCCAACGGCGAGCCGATCGTTCACGGCCTGGGGCCGGGCGAACTGCGGATCGACGTGCCGTTGCCGCCCAAGCCGAACGCTCCGCCGCCGGCGCCGATGCCGGCCGCCGTGGCCCAAGCCCCGGCGCCCGCGCCCGAGAAACGCTTGACTCGGTTGGAGCAATTGCGGCTGGAGCGCGAGAAGGCGCTCAAGACCGCCGAAGCGAAGCCGGCTGGGCAGTGACCCTCCGGACAAGTGATTGCGATTTAACCACAAGACAATGGAGGGGCGGGCGCCCTCGCCCGCCGCGAGCCAAGACAATGGAGGTGCGGGCGCCCTCGCCCGCCGCGAGGCCGCCCGCCCCGCCGTAAGAGAAAAAGCATAAGCCGGGCGAGGGCGCCCGGCCCTCCATCAAGCAAACAAAACCGCCTGGACGATTGGAGAGAACCGTGAGTAGCTACGGATGGACCATGCGAGCCTTGGCAGCGTTGTTGTTGGCCGTTTCGGCCGGCGCTGAATCGGCGCGAGCCGACGCGGCGATCGCCAAGATCGAAGTCTTCCCGCCCGACGTGAACCTGACGACGGCGCGCGACCGGCAGAAGTTCATCGTCGTGGCCACGCGGACCGACGGCGTCACGCTCGACGTCACGGCGCAAGCCCAGGTGTCGCTCGATAATCCGGCCCTGGCAAAACTCGAGGCGGCGACGCTCTACCCGCAAGCCGACGGCGCCACGACCATGAACGTGGCCTTCGGCGGCCACGCCGTCAAGGCGCCGGTCACGGTGAAAGACGCCACGGTCGACCGCCCGATCAGCTTCAAGCTCGACGTGATGCCGGTCTTCATGCGTTCCGGCTGCAACACCGGCAGTTGTCACGGCGCGGCGCGCGGCAAAGACGGCTTCCGCTTGTCGCTGTTCGGGTTCGACCCGGTCGGCGACCATTATCGCCTGACGCACGAGCTGGCCTATCGCCGCATCAATCTGGCGTTGCCTGCCGAAAGCCTGCTGCTGGAAAAGACCGACGGCACGGTTCCGCACACCGGCGGCAAACGCTACGAGCGCGACAGCGAACTGTATCAGACGCTGTTGCGCTGGCTGGAGGTCGGCGCTCCGCTCGATGCCGCCGAGACGCCCAAGGTGCTGGAAGTCGAACTTTATCCCAAGCAGATCGTCCTGGAAGGCGAAGGCGCCACGCAACAAATGATCGCCCGGGCCAAGTACGCCGACGGCACGGATCGCGACGTGACGAGCCTGGCGGTGTTTCTCACCAACAACGACAACTCGGCGGCCATTTCGCCCGAGGGGCTGGTCACGGCGGCCAACCGCGGCGAAGCGTTCGTGATGGCCCGCTTCGAGACGCACACCGTCGGCAGCCAGGCGCTGGTATTGCCGAAGGATTTGCAATATACGCCGTCCCAGGAACCGCCGGTCAACTACGTCGACGAACTGGTCAACGCCAAGCTGCAAAAGCTGCGAATTCTGCCCAGCGAGCGCTGCAGCGACGAAGTCTTCCTGCGTCGCGTGACGATCGACATCACCGGCGTGCTGCCGACCGAGGAGGAATATCAGACATTCGTGGCCGACCAGGACCCGGCCAAACGCGCCAAGCTCGTCGACCGCTTGCTGGATCGCAAGGAGTTCTCCGAAATCTGGGCCATGAAATGGGCCGAATTGCTCACGATTCGCTCGACGAACCAAGTCAGCGTGAAGTCGGCGTTTTTGTACTCCAACTGGCTCTCGGCGCAGATTCAAGACAATGTCCCGTTGAACAAGATGGTGCAGGATCTGCTCGGCGCGACGGGCGGCACGTTCAAGAACCCGCCGACGAACTACTACCAGATCGAGACCGACACGCTGAAGACCGCCGAAAACGTAGCTCAGGTGTTCATGGGCATCCGCACGCAGTGCGCCCAGTGCCACAACCATCCGTTCGATCGCTGGACGATGGACGACTACTACAGCTTCGCGGCTTTCTTTTCTCAAATCGGTCGCAAGCGGGGCGAAGACTATCGCGAGATCATCGTTTTCAACTCCGGCGGCGGCGAAGTGAAGCACCCCGTGGGCGGCCGAGCCATGCCGCCGAAATTCCTCGGCGGGCCGCAGCCCGACGTCAAAGGCAAAGACCGCCGGCAGGAGTTAGCCGCTTGGCTGGCTTCGCCGGAGAATCCGTATTTCGCCACCAGCGTGGCCAACCGGGTGTGGGACCACTTCTTCGGCATCGGCATCGTGCAACCGGTCGACGACGTGCGGATCAGCAACCCGGCCAGCAACCCGGAACTGTACGAGGCGCTGGGCCAGAAGTTCACCAGCTACAACTACGACTTCAAGCAACTCGTTCGCGACATCTGCAACTCGAACGCGTACCAGCGCTCGACGCAGCGGAATGCCAGCAACGAATCGGACGAATTGAACTTCGCCCATTCGCGGATCCGCCGCATCCGGGCCGAAAACCTGCTCGATTGCATCAGCCAGGTCACCGAGACCAAGGACAAGTTCGGCGGTTTGCCGCTCGGCTCGCGAGCGGTGCAGATCGCCAACGGCGGCACCAGCACTTACTTTCTGACCACCTTCGGCCGCTCGACGCGGGCCACCGTCTGCTCGTGCGAAGTGAAGACCGAGCCCACGCTGTCGCAATCGTTGCACATGATCAACGGCGACACGGCCGAAGGCAAGATTCGCGGCGGCGGCTCGATCCAGCGGCAATTGGCCGCCGGCAAGACGCCTGACCAGGTGATCGAGTCGATCTACGTTCGCGCCCTGAGTCGCAAGCCGACGGCCGACGAACTGACCAAACTCAAGGCCGCCGTCGCGGCCGAGACCAACCCGCAACGCGCCCTGGAAGACGTGTTCTGGGCCGTGCTGAACTCGCGCGAGTTCATGTTCAATCACTAATGAGATGAGAACACGATAGTCAAGGTTTTTAGAAAGGGGATGTGGAGATACGGAGGAGATCGGGGAGATAAGGATTCTTCGAATTCCAAAACTCTCTTTGTATCCCCTCATCTCCTCTTCATCCCCCTATCCCCTTAAAAAAGCGTGGAACAGCGATGACGGTTGGAATTGCCAAGATTTCGCGGATCGGGATTTGGTCATGCTTGCTCGCGCCGATGGCTGCGTTTGGGACGAGCACGGCGGCGGCTGAAGAGGCCAAGCCGGCGAAGATCACTTACGCCGAGCACATCCAGCCGCTCTTTCGCGAACACTGCTTTACCTGCCATAGCCAGGATACGGCCAAGAGCGATTTGGCGCTCGATAACTACTCCGCAACGATGCGCGGCGGCGCCAGCGGCGAAGTGATCGAAGCCGGCGATCCCGACAGCTCTCGCATGTATGCTCTCGTCACTCACAAAGAGACGCCCGAGATGCCCCCGCAGCAGCCCAAGCTGGCCGACGCCAAGCTGGAGTTGATCAAGCAGTGGATTCTCGGCGGCGCCTTGGAAAACGCCGGCTCGACCGCCCAGGTCAAGAAAAAGCCGACCATCGACCTGAAGATGTCGGCCGGTTCGGGCAAGCCCAGCGGACCCGTGGCCATGCCCGCGGGCCTCTCGCGGCAGCCGGTGGCGTACACGTCGCGCGGCGGCGCCGTGACGGCGATCGCCTCGAGTCCGTGGGCGCCGCTGGTGGCGCTGGCCGGGCAGAAGCAGATCGTGCTCTATAACTCGGACACGGGCGCCCTGCTTGGCGTGCTGCCGTTTCCCGAGGGTATCGCCCAGACGCTCAAGTTCAGCCGATCCGGCGCGCTGTTGCTCGCCGGCGGCGGTCGCGGCGGCAAGCAGGGGCTTGTCGCCGTGTACGACGTCAAATCGGGCGCCCGCGTGTTCACGGCGGGCGACGAACTCGATACGGTCCTGGCCGCCGACATCAACAACAACCACACGCTGATCGCCCTGGGCGGCCCGCGGCGCACGGTTCGCGTCTATTCGGCGGCCGACGGCGCGTTGGTCTATGAATTGAAAAAACACACCGACTGGATCACAGCCATCGAATTCAGCCCCGATGGCGTGCTGCTGGCCACCGGCGACCGCAACGGCGGGCTGTTCGTTTGGGAGGCCGATACGGGCCGCGAGTATCAAAACCTGGCCGGCCACACGGGGGCGATCAGCGACGTCAGTTGGAGGCTCGACTCGAACGCGCTGGCCAGCACCAGCGAAGATTCGACGATCAAGCTTTGGGAGATGGAAAATGGCCGCCAGTTCAAGAACTGGGGCGCCCACGGCGGCGGCAGTCTCTCGGTCGATTTCACGCACGACGGCCGGCTGGTTTCGACCGGCCGCGATCGCGTGACGAAAGTCTGGGATCAAAACGGCCAGCAGCTTAAGGCCTTCGACGCCTTCGGCGACGTGGGAATGAGAGCCACGTTCACGCACGACGGCGCCCGCGTGATCTCCGGCGATTGGACCGGCGACGTGCGGATGTGGAACTTCGCCGACGGCAAGCTGCTGATGAATCTGGCCGTGAACCCGCCGACCTTGGAAATGGCCGCCTCGGCCGCCGCCCAAAATGCGGCCGCTGCAGCGACCGCAGCCCAGCAGACTGCGGCCGAACAAGCCGCCGCCCAGAAGGCTGCCGCAGACGTTGCCGCCGCCCTGGTTGCGGCCAACCAGAAAGTGACCGCCGTCCAAGCGGCGATTGCCAAGACCGAGGGCGAGCGCGTCGCCGCTGAAAAACTGCTGGCTGAAAAGACGGCTGCCGTCAAAGCGGCCAACGATCTGGCTGCCGCCGATAAGGCCGCTTCGGATGCAGCCGCGGCCGAGCAAGCCGCGGCGGCGAAGCTGGCCGCCGAAAAGGCCGCCGCCAACAAAGCCGCCGCGGATGCGTTTGCCGCCGAGCAGAACGACGCCAACAAACAAGCTGCCGAAAAGGCCGCGGCCGAACTTGCCGCGGCCGAAAAGGCGTCGAACGAAAAGGCCGTCGCTGCCAAAGCGGCCGCCGACAAGGCTGCCGCGTCGCTGACCGCGGCGCAGCAGGCCGAGGCCGCTCGCGTGGCTGCGGAAAAGGACTTTGCCGCCAAGACCGCCTTGGCCAAGACGACCGCCGATATGCTCCCGCCTGCTAAGGCTGAAGTCGACAAGAAGACGGCTGAAAAAGCCGCCATCGACAAAGTCTTCGCCGACAAATCAGCCGCAGCCAAAGCCGCAGCCGACGCGGCGGCCGCGGCCAAAGCCGCTTCTGACCAGGCCGCCGCCGAAAAAGCCGCCTTCGATCAGTCGCAAAGCGACAAGACGGCGCAAGCCAACGCCGCCAAGTAACTGCACGTCTTCATCCTCTTCGGCGAGCGGGGGGCGTCAGCCCCCCGTTGACGTTGCGCCGCGAATACGTCTTACACTCGCTGCGTGCCATCTCACCGCGAGACCTCGCGGCCGCGTCTGGACGCGGAGGCTGACGCCGGTCGAGTCCTAGCGTCTACTCCTCGACCGCCGGTTCGTAAATCCAATAGCTGCAACTCACACGCCATCCGCCTCCAGGCAAAGGCGGTGCGCTCGGGTCCACATCGGGACCATGGCGAGGATCGAAGGAAGTTGGCCGCAGCGCATTTTCCGAGGACTGAGCGACCCGCAGCCGATTGCCTTCCCAGCGGTAAATTCCCCGACTTACTCCGGTCGAGGAATGAAAGTCGATCCATTTTGGATCATGCGCCGGATCGATGGTACACGTTCCATTGCGAATGCTTTGTTCGAAATCTTCAATCAACGGCTTGCCGTTCAATACGAGCGGCTCGCCTCGCGAATTGAACATTTGCCACTTTCCAGCCAGCCGCCTTATTTCAAGCCGCACTTCGTGCAACCGGTGGCTGTACCAGGCGCAGACCGCGGCAATGATCGTAATTGTCAGCAGCAGCGTCGAGAGCCGGAAACGATAGGTGCGGCGATCGAAAACGCCTCGGACTATCGCGACGGCGAGCTGCGCGACGCGTCGGCATGAGGCGCCGGCGAAGTGGATCAAGCTTCGCCGTGCGAGAACCAGCGTGATCGCGCCGCCGGCGATTCCAAAGGAAGTTCCGACGGTGAATCCCAATCTGAGCAAGCCGAACGCCGACAGACCGGCGGCAAGCGTTAACAAGGCGAGACGAATCGATCGAAGATTACGGCCGTAATCAGCAATTGTCCGCGAGCCTGCCATCTTCGTTGCCCTCGGCGACTAAATCGGACCAATAATTTGTTCCGACTCGATCATGCCCAAGCGCGCTCGCCAACGCAAGCTAAAGAGTTTCGCTCTTCGGCGAGTGGGGGGCGTCAGCCCCCCGTTGACGTTGCGCCGCGAATACGTCTTACACTCGCTGCGTGCCATCTCACCGCGAGACCTCGCGGCCGCGTCTGGACGCGGAGGCTGACGCCTCCGGCTCGCCCAATGCCTGCGGCTCGCCGAACTCTCGTTTACGGCTGGCCTTGTTCGCCTGCACGCGGCGAAAATACCCGAGCGAGTCGAGCTTCTGCACGAGCCGCTTAGCGATCGGTCCGGCGGCTTCGGCGCCGGAGCCGGCGTGTTCCAAGGCGATGGCAAAGGCCACAACCGGAGATTCGGCCGGGGCGTAGCCGGCGAACCAGGCGTGGTCTTCGCGGCCGCCGCCCGTTTCGGCCGTGCCGGTCTTGCCGGCGATGGAAACGTTTTCGTTGTAGACGGTGCGATGCCCCGTACCGCTCGGATCGGCCACCACTTGCTCCAGCCCGCGACGCACGGCCGCGAGCGTCTCGGGGTGCAAGCCGGAGATCGCCTGCGGCGACGCTCGCTGTAACTGCGATGCTTCGTCGTCGAACTTGGCGCCCGGCTCGGCCTCATCGGCGGCCGCTGCGAGGCGCAAGGCGATGCGCGGCGTGACGAGCCGGCCGCCGTTGGCGATCGCGGCGAACAACCGTGCGATTTGCAGCGGCGTCGCGGTCAAGCTGCCTTGGCCGATCGCCAGCGACAGCGTGTCGCCTTCGCGCCAGGCGCGGCCTGGTGCGCGAATTGCCGCAGGCATCGGCAATTGGCCGGGCGATTCGTCGGGCAAGTCGATGCCGGTCGCGGCGCCGAAGCCGAACGCTTCGGCCCAGGCGACCAACGGCTCGGGGCCCGCTTGCTCGGCGTAGTGAAAAAAGTAGACGTTGCAGCTTTGGGCCAGCGCGTCGCACAGCGTCACGCGTTCGTGCCCTCGCCGATGGCGGCGGTAGATCGGGCACCGCTGCCGCGTCGGCTGGTGCAGGAAGCCCTGGCAATAAAACGCTTCGTCGGGCGTCGTCGCGCCGCTTTCCAACAGCGCAATGGCCGACAGCGCCTTGAACGTCGAGCCCGGCGGAATCGCCATCCGGCTGGCCCGATCGAAGAGCGGATGCGCCGGGTGTGCGAGCAGATCCCTGAGCGCCGTCGGGTCGCGCGCGGCGAACGCGCCAGGATCGAACCGCGGCGCCGAGGCCGAGGCCAGCACCGCCCCTGTCGCGACGTTCATCACGACGATCGCTCCGCCCGACTCCTGACCGGCTTGGCGGGCGCTGCGCACCAGCGTCTGATCGAGCAGCATCTCGGCCGTGCGCTGCAAGTCGGAATCGATCGAGAGCGTCAGATCGCGACCGGCTAGCGGCTCTCGCTCGCGTTCGGTCGAGAGCGTTTGCCCGCTGCGGTTCGTGAGTTCGACCGACAGCCCGTCGCGGCCGCGAAGCAGCGATTCGAATTGCCGCTCGACGCCCAATTGGCCGGCCCAGCCGCCGTCGCCGTTCGGTCCGAGATGACCGAGCACGTGAGCGGCGAGCGAGCCGGCGGGATAAATCCTGCGGCGCCGCTCGACGATCCGCACGCCCGGATAACGCTGGGGATGTGCGGCGATTTCCGCCACCGCTTCCAGCGGCACGTCTTCGAAAACGACGTGATCTTCAAGTTCTTCGGCCACGGCAATCGGCGAATACGGCGCTTCGTCCTGTGGAACGACCAAGAGCGACACGAGCCAGCGGGCGGCCCGCGCCAGCCGCCCTTCGCTCTCGGGCGAAGCGCTTTGGCGAACCGATCCGGAATTCGCCTGCCGTTCGTCGTGCAGCCGGCGCCGGCGCTCGTTGACGCTCGCCGCAATGCGTTCGACGCGCCTCTGGATTTCCGCCGCTCGGGCGCGAAATCCCTCGGGCGTCCGGCCGCACAGGGCGGCCAGCCGCAAGTGCATGGCATCCCGTTCGGCCAGCAACCGCTGACATTCGGCGTCGAGCTTCGCTCGGTCGCGCCGCTCGGATTGCAGCAGCCGGCGGCGCGCTTGCAGTTCGAGCCAGCGCGCGTCGGACGGCTGTTCGAGATATCGATAGTGAACAGCCAGCGCGGAAAGCTGGCGGTCGTAGGCTAGCACCGTGCCGTCGCGAGCCAGGATTCGGCCGCGAGGGGCCGGGACCGGTTCGACGCGGCGGATAGGCCGGGCCGCTTTGGCGCGATAGCTCTCGCCGTAGAACGTTTCGAGCGCGGCCACGCGGGCCATGACGATCGCGGCGCAGCCGGCGATCATCGCCAACACCCACCGCAGCCGGCCGCGCGAATCGCCGCCGGGCGCCTGCGCCTCGTCGCTCGCCGCCAAGCGGCGCCAGTCGAAATCGCGGCGGGCGCCCATCACGGCCACCGAGGTTGTGGAAGCCAGTCGAACACCATCAGAATCGGCAGCGCCACGCCGGCCGTGTAGACGCCGACGGCCGCGCTGCGTCCCAAAATCGCGAGCCCCGAGACATCGAGTTCGCCCAGCAACCGCCGCAACAAGCCGCCCCCCAGCGCAATCGCGGCCACGGCGATTGCGACGACCGCCGCCTTCAACCAAGGCGCCGCGTAGGCCAGCCTGGGACGCAAACCGGCGATCGTATATCCCGCGACGGCAAAGCACGCCAAGCCGACGCCGAGCCGGCCGGGCGCCAGCAAGTCGGCTAGCAAACCCAGGGCCGCCGCGGGCCACAACGGGCGCGGCCGGCCGGGCGCCAACAGCCACAGCACGGCCGTCAGGGCCAGCAGATCGGGCGTCGCCCGGCCGATCGCCCAGGCCGGGGCCAAAGCCGTGTCGAGCGCCGCCGCCAGATACGCCGCAAGCGCGAGTAGGACGTAAGGCGACATCATGGCGCCTCACGCTGCGCGGCAGCAACGCGTCCCGGATTCAGGCGGAGCCGCAAGACGTCGACTTCGCCGGGCAACTCGTCGCCAATCGCCGGCGCCATCCAGATTTGCCAGTGCGCATCGCCCGGCCGCCGCTCGGCGCGCGTCACGCGGCCGTAAACGCCTGGCAACGATCCGCCGCTTGCGTCGGCCGCCACGACCAGATCGCCCGCCGAGACGGGCTCGGTGATTTCGATCATCGAGATCCGGCAGAGCCTCTCGCCATTTCCTTCCAGCACTCCATTGGCGCCCAGCCGCAGCCGCTCGCCGCTGGCGCGGGCCAATTGTACGAGATCGCGATAGCCCGGCTCGGTCAGCCGCTGCATGGTCGCCGTTTGCGGGCCGACCTCGATCAGCTTGCCCGCGATCGAGCGGCCGGCCAGCGCCAAGTCATCGACGTCCAACCCCGCGTTTTGCCCTTGATCCAATAGCGCGAGATCGCCGGCGGCGGACGACGCGGCCGGGAAGACCGTCGCCCCGGGTTGCAAACCTTGGCGGCTTCCGGCGCCGAGCACATCGAGACGCTCGAGATACGCTCGCGCCTGCGGCCCGAGCACGCGCGTTCGAACCAGATCGGCGTGCAACAGCGGCGCGCCGGCGGCCGGCGATTCGCCCGAAACAAAGGTGCCAGGAACCTTTGATCGCCCGAGAACGTTTAACGCCCCGCGGCGTCCGTAAGGTATCAAAGGTTCCTGGCACCTTTTTTCGCCAGGCGCCGCAGGCGGCGATGAGTCGCGGGCGAGAGCCAGCGCCAAAGCCGTTTCGAGTTCCGAACTGCGGCGCCGCAGTTCGGCAAGCTCTTCGACCGTCGCTCGTTGTTCGTCGGCGCTCGCCAGGCGCCATTGCCACAGTTCCAGTCGCCGCGCAACCCACTGCCGGCCGCCGGCGGCCAGCGTTTGTCCGGGCGCCAAGACTGCGGCCGCAACGCGCTTCAGCGGCGCGGTCGCCCGATCGGGCAAGAGCATCAAGACCAGCGCGGCCGCCAACACGGGCGCCAACTTCGCCAGCGGCAGCGAGCCCGCACGACGCCAACGCCGAGCGAGCGGCAGACGGCTAGCGCTCGTCATCGCTCGACTCCAACGTCTTGTGCCATTCGGCGAGGTGTTCCAGGCAGATCAAGGCGCCCTTGGCGACCGCTTCCAGCGCGTCGGGCGTAACGCGCGCGGGCAGGCCGGTGCGTTCGGTCACGAAGCGGTCGAGGCCGCGCGTCAGCGCCCCGCCGCCGGCCAACACCAGCCCGTGGTCGACCAGGTCGGCGGCCAGATCGGGACTACAGCCGTCGAGCACCGTCTTGATCGCCTCGACGATCTTTTCGAGCGGGTCGCCCAGCGCTTCGCGAATCTCCTCGCTGGTGATCGTCGCCTTGCGAGGCAGCCCGCTGATCGTGTCGGCGCCGCGGACTTCTTCGACGAGTTCTTCTGCGAGCGGGTAGGCGCTGCCGATCTCGATCCGCAGCCGTTCGGCCGCACTCAGGCCGATCCGCAGGCTATAGTGACGGCGGAGGTAATCCACGATGGCCCGGTCCATAGCGTCGCCGCCGACGCGGATCGACTCGGCGGCCACCACGTCGGTCATGCTCAACACGGCGACTTCGGTCGTGCCGCCGCCGATATCGCAGATCATGCTGGCCACCGGTTCGGCCACGGGCAGTCCGGCGCCGATGGCCGCCGCCTTGGCCTCGCTGACCAACAGCACCTGCCGGGCGCCGGCGCGAAGCGCGCTGTTGTAAACGGCCCGCTTTTCCACCGGCGTGATCGACGCCGGCGCGGCCACCAGCACGCGCGGCCGGGCGGCAAAACGCTGCCGCTGGCACTTGCGCATGAAATAGCGCAGCATCGCTTCGCAGAGTTCGAAGTCGGTGATCACGCCGTCGCGCAGCGGGCGAACGACGCTGATCGAGCCGGGCGTGCGGCCGAGCATTTCCTTGGCCAGTCGACCGACGGCGCAACCGCCGCCGAGAATCTCGTGCGTGCCTTCCTTGACGGCCACCACCGACGGCTCGTTGAGCACCAGGCCTTCGCCCGCGACGCTAATCAGCGTGTTGGCCGTGCCGAGGTCGATCGCCAAGTCGGAGCCGAGAAAGCCGCGGAGTCGATTGAGCATCCTTGCTCTCGTTTCGTTAGTTTTAGGATCCACTTGGCAGTGCGTTTCCAACGCTTTGCCGTTCGTGCGAGCGGCCTTCCAGGCCGTCGTCAAAGGTCGGCGACCTGGAAGGTCGCCCCACGATCAGTAACTTCGCCGGGCGAGGGCGCCCGGCCCTGCTTGTTTTCAATTCGCCGGGCGAGGGCGCCCGGCCCTCCTTGTTTTCAATTCGCCGGGCGAGGGCGCCCGGTCCTCCAGCGTTTCTTCTCGAGCTAGACCGCCACGATCGCGCGACCGGTCGCGGGCGAGCTCGTGGCAGGCGCAAACCCGACGGCCTTGGCGCCGTTGGCCTTCACGTCCCAGTTGTAGCGGCTCAATTCCATGCACAGAAGCGTGATTGCCATCAGGATCGCCGCAAAGGCGATGCCCAGCAGCACCGTGTAAACGTCGGCTTTCGGCTTGTGAACGACGACGCCGCGTCCGGGATCAGTTGAGTCTGGTAGCGACACGGTCTTCCCTCTCGATCGGGCCCTTCTTGAATTCCGGGAGCACTTTGCCGACGGACTTGTCGGGCGTGGTCTTCACGACTTCGACGACGCCTAAGAACTTGCTGCTGCCGCCGTGATTGCGGTAGACGAAGGCCCGCTGGCCGGCTCGCAGCCCGTCGTCGGCGCCGAGCGACATCTCGACCAGACCATCCGAGCGGCTGGCCAACACGATGCCGTCGAGCTTGGGCGGAATGTGATCGACCGGCTCGTCGAGATCGACGCCCTTGCGGTCGGCGGCCGTCTTGTATTGGGCCAGATTGCTGGCAAGCTGCAAGCTGTTCGCCTTGAGCCGTTCGCGCTCGTTGACGGCCTGGTTGTATTCGTCGGTCAGTTTCACCAGGTCGTCGAACCGCGCGTCACGGTCGGAGTAAGCCTTGGACATCTGCTCTCGTAGCGTGTCGATTTCGGCGATTTTGGCGTCCAGCATTTTTTGAGCTTGCTGGGTCGCTTCCAACGCCTGGCGGTTCTCTTGCGTCAGCGCCGCTTCTTTGATGACCAACTGGTCGCGTTCCTTCGAGACGTCAGTCAGCTCAGACTGCAGCTTGGCGAGCTGAGCCCGGCGAGCGGCCGTTTCGCTGTCGACTTCCGTCTTGAGCTTATTAAGCTGAGCTTGCAAGTCGTCCGCCTTCAACTTGGCTTCCTGCAACTGAAACTTCAGGCCCAGCGGCTCGCCGGGCTTCACTTCCTGTTGCGAGCGGTTAACGACCGCCACCCAGTTCTTGTGCGTTGCGTAAACCATCACCGAAAAGGCCATGAAGACGATGCTCATGACCGTGATCAGGACGACGAAAATCTTGCCGAGAAGGTTCATTTGGACCTCTCTCCTAATCCCACTGGGCGCCGCAATGTTCGCTTGATTCCAATTTTGCCGCCCGTCGACGATTCTCTAAATTCGCTGCTCTTTACGCTGGCTGCGCACAAGGCCCTCAGCGCCAAGCGCGAGGGCCGCTTGAAAAAAATCCCAACCAGTGCGAGCAACGAGAGATAGAATCACCGAACGGTGACTTTAGTATATCTTCGCCGAATTTCGAAAGTCAATTAAGAACTGCCCAGAATTGTTAAAGTGGAGAAAGTGGGCTGGACCCAAAAGAAACCGCCCGGCATGTCCTGGGAATCGTTCGTCGAACGGCAAATTCGCGAGGCCCAGGAGGCCGGCGAGTTCGACCATCTGGCGGGCTTTGGCCAGCCGATTCCCGAACTCGACGAGCCAGACGACGAGTTGTGGTGGGTCAAAAACCTGCTCAAACGCGAGCGACATCGATTAAGCGCCCTATGTTGGATGATGGAACTTGCGCCGAAATGCTCAAAGCCATGCTCTTTGAATCGTGGTGGATTTATGATGCGGCGGACAACTCGCTTTTTGCCGCGGTGTATCACGCCTTTAACTTGTGCGAAGGGCTCGCCTGGTGCGGGCTGGCAATCCTCGTTCTTCGCCGGTACATGAAACGCGGCCACAGTGCGCTCGAAGTCGGCTATGCTCTGGCGTTCGCCTGTTTCGGCGCCAGCGACCTCCGGGAAGCCTACGCGCTGGAGAATTGGCTGATCGCAGCGAAAGGCGTCAATCTCGCCGCCCTGCTGGTGCTGCGAGCCTACGTGCTGAGGAACTTCTATCCGCAGAGCAAGACGTTTTGACGCATATATCATAAGGCTTTTTGAAGTATAGACTTATGGGCAATCGAGATGGTCATGGCACCCTTCGCAGAGGGGGCTGCGATACTGAAAAAACCAGTTCTTCTGAGTGGTATTGAATGTGCCATCCAACTCGAAAAAGCAGGTCCGCCCTCGGAAAACAAATCGGGGGGACGACGGAATGGCGGTCGCCTGGTATCCTTAACCATGTAGGGGGAACGGCTGGGCGGTGTTCAATAGGCAGCGCTCGGCCGGAGCGAAGCGACTCGCTCTCGACGCCCCTATCTCGGTAGCAGCTTGGCTGCGAAGGCAAAACCTTGCTCACTAGCGGGAAGGGCGCGTCCCATATATGTCGTCGGTCGCTACCAGTATCTCCAAAGCGCGAGAGGGAATCGTCGGGCTGTTCTGCCTGTTCGGCGTGCTGTATTTCATTCAGGGAGTGAATGAAACCGCCACGGGCCTCGTCAACCAGCCGTTTCTTTCACTGCTGAAACGTTGGGGCAGCTCGCCCAGCCAGATCACGAGCTACGTGGCCTTGCTCGGCTTGCCTTGGTGCCTGAAACCGTTGTTCGGCTTGGCATCGGATTTCATACGCTTCGCCGGATATCGCCGCAAAAGCTATCTGATTGCAGCGGGCTTCGCCTCGACTGTTTGTTTCCTGGGCCTGTATTTGCTGCCCTTGTCGGCCGATTTGCGCGGGCTGTTGCTCGTCGGCCTGTTCGTGCCAACCGTCGCGGTGACGTTCGCCGACGTCGTGCTCGACGCGCTCATCATCGAGATCGGTCAGCCGCGAGAGATCACCGGGCGATTACAATCCGTGCGCTGGGGCGCCAGCTACGCAGCGACCATTCTCACCGGATTTTTGGGCGGAAAGCTGTGCCAGAGCAACCAGCACCGGCTGGCGTTTCTGATCTGCGGCGCGTTGGCGGCGGCGGGCTTGTTTTTGGCGATCATGATGGTCCGCGAGCCGCGAGCCGTCGAGGTCGAAGAAGATCTGCCGTCGCTGAAGTCCGCACTCATCGAATCGTTGCGATCGCGGGCCGTCATCGTCACCGGGTTGTTCTTGTTCGTCTGGCATTTCAACCCCTTCACGCAGGCGGTCTTGTACTTGCACGTGACCAAGACGATGAACTTTAGCCAGAGCCTGAGCGAAGAACTCTACGGCCAATCGATGTCGATGCTGGCCATTGGGTCGGTCCTGGCTTGCGCCTGTTACGGCGTCTATTGCCGGCGCGTGCCGATGCGCAGGCTAGCGCCGTTGTCCGTCGTGATGGGCATCGCCAGCAACATGGTCTATTGGCTGCTCACGGGGCAGAAATCGCTTGAAATCGTGAGCGTGGTCGTCGGTTTTACCTACATGACCGCCAATATGATTCAATGCGACCTGGCCGCCCGGGCCTGTCCGGTCCGCGCGGCGGGAACGATCTTCGGCGCTTTCATGGCCGTGTGCAATATCAGCACGCTGCTTTCCATCTGGGTCGGGGGCGGCATGTACCAACTGGCGGTCGATCGTTGGGGCGGCATGCAAGCGTTTCAATTGATGCTGCTGATGGGCAGCGGATTCATGGCTGCTTCTTGGCTTGTCGCCCGGCTGTTGCCCAAAGAACTGCTGGCGAAGTAATTGCCCGTGCACGAGTTGCTCCATGCTTCCGCACAGGATTCGGCGAATTTCATTAAGAATTCGTTAGCCGTCGCCGCCAGATTGCTTGAAATCGAGCGGAACTCGATAATAGACAAACCAGGGGCGCTCGAATTTAACGAGGGACTTTCGGCCATGAAAATGTGGCGCTCGATTGCATTAATCTTCTTGGCGGCGGCATTGTTGGCGCTGCCTGACGAGCTAGCGGAAGGCCGAGGGCACATGTCGGGCCGTTCGCCTCGGGGAGGCGGTGGAATCTTCGGCATCGCGATGGCGCAGGCGAAGGCCCGAGCAGCCTGGGAGGCGCGAGAACGCGCCGCCGAAACGGCTCGCCGCATCAAGAACAACAAGGAGCGCATGATCTACGCCGAAAAGGCGCGCAAGGAAGGCAAGCCCCGGCTGGCGGCCACGCTTTATCTGCGAGCGGGCCTCTCGCAGGATAAATCAAACAGGGCCGCCGCCAAGAAAGCCCTGGCCTCGATGGCCGAAGACGGCCGGGCCGAGATGAAAAAGGCCGACAATCTGCTGGCCAAGGGCCAGGTGATCGAAGCCTTCGAAAAGCTCGATTATCTCGATTGGGCCTACGAAAACGTGCCCAAGTTCAATGAAGAAATCGCCTCGCACGTCGGCAAATTACATCGAGATCCAAAAAACAAGGCGATCCTCAACGAGGTCGACGCGTCGGCCCTGCTGGCCGAAGCGAAAAGACACGAGTCCAAGCAGGAGTTGTGCTGCGCGTACCTCATCTATGAAGAGGCTGCCAAGCTCGTTCCGGCCAAATCGGCCCTGGTGGCCGAAGAACGCTATCTGGAACTGAAGGCCGACCCGAAAGTGGTCGCCGACGCCGCCGAGTGCCGCATCATCCAGGAGTGCCACCACATCTATCACACCGCGGAACTGCTGGAAAAAAACGCCCCCGAACGCGCCGCCGAGTTGTTCCGAAAGATCGTGGAACAATCGCCGAGCGATTCCGAAGTTTATAAATGCGCTCGTGAGGAGCTGGCCAAAATCAGCCCCCGATAGCGAGACGCCGCGCCGAAACCGTCTCGAACCCCGCCGGCCGTCTTTCTAGTTTACCTATTTTCACAGGCGCATTGCGATTCCAGGCCGCCGCGTTAGCTGGTATCGGCCGAGCGGATTCGTCGAGCGCACCGCGCGGTTTGTATAAATCGGCCTTGATTTCAGATTTCGCGTTGAAGCGGGTAATTGAGCTAGTTTAGTGAGGGAACCCGGCCATCTGCGTTCTAGCGCCGACGACTCCATTTCACGTTGTTCTTTGCGCTCCAGCATTCGCAAACCCTTCAGTTTCACGCCACTGACCGCCGAATTGCGAGAGATTTGCCCGCCACGTGTGCTTGCACGTACTGGCTAGCGCAAAGTGCAAGGTGCGCTCGATTCGTCTCCAGGCAGGGTTTCGCATTGACCGACCATAAGGGAGGCGGGTATAGTTCGCCGCCCTGTCGAGCGACCGCGGTGGAGGTTCCTTCGTGCCTCGTCTATTGAACCTTTCTCTAGCTCTGCTGTATTTGCTTTGCGCCGCAGCGTCGGCAAGCGTTTCCGGTTGCGCCGCCATCAAGGCTAGCCGGCAGCCCGACAAAAAGGACGTGGCCGTGCTGCACCAAGGCGTGCCTCGCACGCACGTCATCGCCGAATTGGGCAAGCCCGAGTGGACTCGCGAGCGAGACGGCGTGATCACCGACGTGTTCTCGTTTCGACAAGGTTACAGCAAGGGCATAAAAGCCAGCCGAGCCCTGGCCCATGGCGCCGCCGACGTCGTGACGGGCGGGCTGTGGGAAGTCGTCGGCATTCCGGCCGAGACTCTGGCCGACGGCACCCAGGTGCAAGTCGTCGTCACCTACGACGACGTCGAGAACGTCAAAGCGGTGCAAGTCATCAAGGGCCAAAAGGCGCTCGAAGAGCGCCGCGGGCTGTTCGCCCGGCGGCAGAAGTCGAAACCCCAAGCGACGTTGGCTTCCAGCCGCCGCAAACCGCAGGATGGCTGAGCGCTGGCCGCGGCACGGCCCTTCTGCTTCCCACTTTGCCGTGGTGAATCGGTCCTCCAGCCGATCGCGAATTAGCTCGTCAATGGAATCTGGCGGCGGCGGTTGCCCATCGTGCGGCCCCGACTCGGTTGCCCTGGTTGTCGCTTGCGCCGATAATGGCTGCGGGGGCGCCGCACTTTGGATCGGCCATGTCTGCAGGCTTCGACCCCTATCGCAAGTGGTTGGGCATTCCGCCCGAGGAACTGCCGCCGAATCATTATCGGCTGCTCGGGCTGGGGTTGTTCGAAAGCGACTTCGACGCGATCTCGAATGCGGCCGATCGGCAAATGGCGCACGTGCGCACGTTTCAATCGGGGCCGCATTCGGCGCTTTCGCAGCAACTGCTCAATGAATTGTCGGCGGCGCGCGTTTGTCTGCTGAATCCCGCCCGCAAGGCGGAATACGACCGGACCTTGCGAAGCAGCCTGCGCGCCTCGCCGGCGCCCAATCCGCCAGCGTCCGGTGCGCCGGTATCCAATGCGCCGGCGCCCGCCCCGGCCCAGCCTCGCACGCTTGGCTCTGCAGCTCGACCGCGTTCGTCCCTCTCCGCTGGCCCCGCGTTGGGCGAGTACGGGCTCGATCCGCCGAAGACGCTCGCGCGCCCGAGCCCAAAGCTGAGGCGGCTTGGCCAGCCCAAGCCGGCGGCCCGGACGGCGCAAATTGGCGCCGCCGCAGTCGCTGCGGCGCTGATCTTTTTTGCGGCGATCTTTACGCTGACGAGGTTCAAGGGAGAACCGCCGCTCGAATCTTCTGCGGCGACGGAAGGGGCTGAGGACGCATCGCTCGCCGAGGCGACGCGATCGAATGGAAGGCTCGAAGCAGGCGCTACGTCGGAAAACGCTGCAGACGAACCGCCTTCGCTCACGCGCCCTGGCGGCGAATCCGTGGTCGATGTTTCGGCGGCCGACGCGCCGTCGATCGGAACGGTCTCGCCGCGCGTGGGGCCGAAGGAGTCTCCGTCCGGCGGCAACCGCAGCACGGACCACGCCGATGCGTTACCGGAGGTGCGGCGGCAGTTTGCCGATCTCACGCGAAAACTGAACGACTTTGCCTCGTGGAAGGTGCTGAGCGGGCAATGGTCGCAGCGCGAGGGAGGCTTTCTCGGAAAAGGCGATTCGCGGCTGGAGTTCAGCGGCGAGCTTCCCGCCGAATGCCTGCTGACTTTCCAGATGAACGTGCTGGAAGGCATGCGCCCTAGAATCTTCTTTTTCGGCGACCGCAACTTTCATTTCGGCAACGAAGGGTACGAGCGAACGCTGTTTATTCACGGCGAAGGGCAAGAAGGCGCCGTCGGCAAACCTCGCCCTTACGCGAACGGCGAGGCGCTGAAAGTCGCTTGCCGCTTTGCGGGCCGCGACGTTCAATTCAATGTCAACGGCGAGTCGGTCGTTCGCTTTCGCAGCAAGAACACCGGCCCGCTCAAATTGACGATTTCCGGGGGCGACTTCTACAGCCCGGGACAAACCCGCTTCCGCGATTTCAAGCTCGAACTGCGGCCGCTTCCGCCCGAATCGATGCCAGCCGCGGCGAGCGCACCAGCCGCAATTCCGGCCGGCAGCCCCAACGAACCGCCCGCGCCGCCGGACGTTCGCGAGCGGATTCCCGATCCTGCGCTCGTTCGCGATGCCGGCCGCAAGGTCGAAGCCAGGTATCAGAACGATTGGCGGCGAGCTAAAAAGTTGGCCGACCGACTCAACATTCCTCTGAGGATGATCGATGACAGCCGAGGCGCCGAGTCGATGCCGATGCGATACGCCCTGCTGCGCGAAGCCGCCGGGCGCGCGGCCGGCATGGGCGACGCCGCGGCGACTTGCGAGGCGATCGACGAACTGCAAAAGCATTTTCGCGTCGATGCGCTCGCCGATCGCCTCGAGGCCGTGCGGCAATCCGTGCTCAAATTGCACGACGCATCGCAAGCCTGGGCTGCGATCATGACGGCGCTCTCGCTGGCCGATCTCGCGTTGCGCCAAGATCAACTGGCGTTGGCCGACGGTTTCATCGACTCGGCCGCGGTGGCGGCCAAGAAGTCGGGCAATCTCGCCATTCGACAGGTCATTCGGCAACGCACGGCGGCCGTCGCTCGCCGCAAGCACGAGCGAGAGAAATACGACGACGCTTTCGAACGGCTCAAGGCGGCGCCCGACGACCCGGGCGCCAATCTAACGGTCGGCCGCTACGAATGCTTCTATCTGGGCCGCTGGGAGCAAGGCTTGCCGCGGCTCGAGAAGTCGTCCGACGCGACGTTGGCGAAGCTCGCGGGGTTGGAAAAAGCCGCTGCGGCAGATCCGAGCCAGCGGGCGGCGTTGGCCGACGCATGGCAGGCGGCCGCCGCGCAGGCGGGGACGGACCACGACGACTACTTGCTCGAAGCCAATTACTGGCGATTGCGTTCGCTCTCGAAACCGGCCGTTCAGCCCGCCGCGCCGCCGGCGGTGGGTGCGGCCATCGGCCTGGCGCGCACCGAGCCTGGGCTGAACGCCGCGCTGTTCAACGGCGCCGACTTTCAGCAGGAAGTTCTGCGCCGCGTCGATCCGTTCATTCGGAAAAACTTCGGCTTCGGATCGCCCGACCCCAAGATCGGCGGCGATAACTTCTCCATCCGCTGGACGGGTTGGCTGAAGCCGCCGCTAGCGGGCAAGTACGTGTTGCACGCCACGGCCGACGACGGCTTTAGGCTCTGGCTCGACGGCAAGAAGCTGCTCGACCGCTGGGGCGGCGCGGGTGACGAGAGCAAGGAGGTCGATTTGACCGAAGGCTTGCACGCCTTGAAGATCGAGTACAACGAGTACGGCGCCACTGCCGGGGTGCGGCTGAGTTGGAAGCTGCGCGACCTGTCGACCGACTTCACCGTACCTGCCGCCGCGCTGTTTCACGATTCGGCCGGCATTGCCGAGGAGATCGGACAGGGCCCGTGATCGGTGTTCGCGCGACTGTCGTCAAAAGCACAGAGCTTGCAAATGGCTCTTATGGGATCTGCGAACACTTCATTCACTTTCGGAATGCTTGTCGTGGACGGTTGGCTTATCGAAGCTTTTCCTGAGCTTATCAAGAAAACCATCGCGGCCTAACATGAACCGATACCTGCTTATCTGGCAAGCCAAATCTTTTCGAGCTTGGCTTCCCCGGATATACGCATCCCGATGCCCGGACGCGTCGCTCCACCGATCGATGGCTTTGCGAAGCAACTCGAACAACTTCATCGTTTCGTGCTTCATGATGTTGTCCTAGAGCCGGCCCTTGATTGCCATTGCTCGCATCCTGGGGCATCGCCAAGGCTCTGCCGCCAGCCACCCGGCCGCTATCGCTTGAAGAATCAGCCGCGCGACTTGCTGGCCGCAACGGCCGCTTCCAGCGCCGCGGCCATCCGCCGGAACACGTCGTTCCAATCGCCGATCGACGTCTTGCGGAACAGCCGCACGGTCGGATACCAGGGCGAGTCGTCGCGCTCGAGCAGCCAACGCCAGTCTGGCGACAACGCGAGCGCGATCCAGGTCGGCGCCCCTAGCGCGCCGGCCAGATGTCCGAGCGAAGAATCGCAGGTCACGACCAGATCGAGATGCTCGATCACGGCGGCCGTGTCCATGAAGGCGCCGGCCTTCTCGTCGAGCCGCTGGGCCAGATCGATCACGGCGAAGCGGCTGGCCGTCTCCTGGAGTTGCTCGCTGCCGGGGCCTTTTTGCAGGCTGATCAATTGTACGCCCGGCACGCGCGCCAGCGGCTCGAACGCCGCCAACGGAATCGAGCGCTGCTGGTCCATGCGGTTCTTGGGGCTGCCCTTCCAGGCGATGCCCACCTTGAAGGCCTTGATCGGCGCCAGCTCGCGGCCCCATTGTTCGACCAGGTAACGGTCGGCGTGCAAATAAGGAATCTCCGCCGGCACGGTCTCGAGCGTCGTGCCGAAGATTTTGGGCAAGCTCAACAGGGGCGCGTAAACGTCGAAATCGGGCACGGGTTCGCCCTGGGCGACCAGGCGGTCGATGCCCGGACAGCTCGAAAGGATTTGCACCAGCGGCTTCTGGCAGACGGCGATCACCCGGCCGCCTCGCTGCTGGACCAGTGGCGCGTAGCGGATGAATTGCAGCGTGTCTCCCAAGCCTTGCTCGGCGTCGAGCAAGATCGTGCGCCCTGCGAGCAGCGAGCCGTCCCAGAACGGGCGGTTGGTGGCTCGCGTCGAAAAGCTCTTCAGCTTCCAGCGCCAATCGTATTCCGGCCAGCCTTGGGCGAAATTGCCTTCGAGCAGCCAGACGAGCGAACGGTTCCAATGAGCGTCGACGCCGTCGGGCGACAGCTTGAGCGACCGCTCGTAGCACGCCAGCGCGCCCGCATAGTCGCCCTGATCGCGCAACACGTTGCCCAGATTGTTGTGCGCTTCGGCCAGTTCGGGCGACAGTTCGATCGCCTTGCGGCAATTGGCCGCGGCCTGCGCGTAGTCCGCCCGATGCCAGTAGGCGATGCCCAGGTTGTTGAAGGCCTTGGCGAAGTCGGGCTTGATCCGCAGCGCCTGTTCCAGGCAGGCGATCGCCTCGTCGGTGCGGCCTTGTTCGTCGAGCGCCGTGCCGAGATTGTTATGCGCCTCGGCCATGTGCGGCGAGATGCGCACCGCCTCGCGGCAAGCAGCCACGGCCTCGTCGAGCTTGCCCGACTGCCGCAAGGCGATGCCCAAATTGTTGTGGGCCTGAGCGAAATCGGGCCGCAAGCGAATCGCCTCGCGGTAGCAAGGCGCGGCTTCGGCCGGCTTGCCGAGCGCGACCCGGGCCAGGCCCAGATTGTTGTGCGCCTCGGGCAGCGCCGGATTGATTTCGAGCGCCGCTTGAAACGCCGCTTCGGCTTCGTCCAGCTTTCGCTGCTCGAACAGCACGCGTCCCAATTCGCTTCTGGCTTCGGCCGAAGCCGGCTGCCCGGCCGACAACTGCCGCTGCACTTCCAACAGTTCTTCGAGCTTGCCCTGGGCGCGCAAGGCTTGCTCCAGATTCCGCCGGGCCTTGAGATCGTTGGGCCGTGTGTGCAGGACGGCTCGGAACTGCGTTTCCGCCTCGGCCGGCTGCTGCGATTGCAACCAGGCCAGCCCCAAGTTGCTCAAGATCTCGGAGTCGCCGGGCTTGAGGGCCGCCGCCTGGCGAAAATGGCTGATCGCTTCTTCGAGCCGTTGCTGCTGGGCGAGCACGACGCCCAGGTGATTGTGCGATTCGGCATGCTGCGGGCGGCGCGCGACCGACTGCCCGAAGGCCTCGATGGCGTCGTCCGGCATGCCCAGCGCCTGGCAGGCGGCGCCCAGCAAGTACCAGACCTGCGGCTGCTCGGCGTCGAATTCGAGAATCCGGCGATAAAGCTGCTCGGCATGGCTGACGCGGCCGGCCTGGTGCAATCGCCGCGATTCGTCGATCGCCTGCGGCAGCGATTTGGCGTCGATCGTCATCTGAGCCAACTCTGCCGCCGGAGGAGCGACTGGCTGCATGCCGAACTGGCGCGGGTCGATCGCCGCGGCGACGCTGCGATGGCGGCAGTACAAGCTCAGCGAAACGATGCTGCCGAACACGTTTTCCGGGTTGCGGGCGAAGTTGTCGACGTTGTAGAGAGGCGCTCGGTGCGAATACATTTCGTAGCCCAGCGAATCGAGCAGTTCGTGCAAGGCGTGCGACTTCGCCGCCTGGTCGTCCTCGACGTACAGCAGCGGCCTGAAGCGGCGAATCGTCTCGACAGCGCCTTCCAACGCTTGTCGCTCCATGCCCTCGACGTCGAGCTTGATGAAGTGGCACGCCGAGAGGCCCAAGTCATCGATCCGCACGACCGGCGCCGAATGCGTCGCAGCGCTGGAGAAATCCTGCGACAAGTCGAGCGCCCCGAAGTTCTGTTCGTGCCGAGAGTCAAGCAGCGGCACGTTGATCTTTCCTGCCGCCGCGCCGACGACGGCTTGATGGCAGGCGACCTGGTCGAGATTGTTCTGCGCCACGTTGCCGCACAGCGAGTAGTAGGCGCTCCGTTGCGGCTCGAAGGCCAACACGCGTCCGGTCGGCCCGACCAGGCGGGCCAGCGCCAGCGTGTGGGCGCCGATCTTGGCGCCGACGTCGAGGGCGGTTTGCCCCGGTTGCAGCACGGCGCGAAACAAGGCGACTTCCGACTCGGAATACTCGCCGTACAAATCGAGCGAGCGGCCGATATAAGCGTCGTTGGGCTGATAGATCATCAAGCCGTAACGACAAGCTTTGACTTGGTTCACGCTTGCGGTTCCTCTGACGCCTGGTCGTACGTTAGGGAGGGCCGGGCACCCTCGCCCGGCGAAATCCTCATCTTAGGGAGGGCCGGGCGCCCTCGCCCGGCGAAATCGCCAAGGGAGGGCCGGGCGCCCTCGCCCGGCGAAATCGCCGGCAATCGGGCGAGGGCGCCCGATCCTCCACCGTTTCGGGCGAGGGCGCCCGATGCTCCATTGTTTCGGGCGAGGGCGCCCGGGCCTCCATTGTTTCGGGCGAGGGCGCCCGATGCTCCATGTTTTGAGAAAACTCGCGCCGACCTCCCGGAGTTCAATTAACTTTCGTAGGGCGCGTAGTCCTTCTCTTCAATCAACTTCGAGCCCAGCAATTCGTTGATCTGCCGCTTGAGCGCCGCGCGGCGATCGTTGTGGCGGTAGACGCTGCGGGCCAGTTCCACGAAGCGGGCGCCGAAGTTTTTGTCGCGCTCGCAAAGCCGGATCTCGTCTTCAACATCCCACAGCGCCAGGTTGACCGACTTCAGTTGGCCGCAAAGTTCCGCCAACTCCGCGGAGTCGGGAATCGCCCGATCGCGGGCCGCGACCAACGTCGCCAGTTCGGCGCCGACGTTGGCCAGCTTCGCCGGGTCGGCGATCCGCTCGCTTTTGATTTCCAGGATTGTCAGCTTGTCGAGCAGTTCGCCCGGCGCCACTTCGATCGTGGTGCTCGCGGCGGTTGGTGCGTGGCGGCGGCGTTTCTGCGGCGTCGCCGCGGGCGAGACGCCACTGCCGCCCGCGACCATTCGGTCCAGCTCTTCAGCCATCCGGCGAAACACGCTCTGCCAGTCGCCGCGGCTAGGCTGGCGGAAGAGCCGCATCGTGGGATACCAAGGACTGTCGTCGCGATCGACGAGCCACCGCCAGTCGGGCACGTCAGACGCGGCCAGCCAGACCGGCACGCCCAGAGCGCCGGCCAGATGCGGAATCGAGGTGTCGGAAGTAATCACGAGATCGAGGTTCTTCATCACCGCCGCCGTGTCGAGAAACGGCCCGGTCGATTCGTCGAGCCGGCCGCCGAAATCGACGACGGCGAACCGCGAGGCGACTCGGGCCAGTTGCTCGCTGCCTGGGCCTTTTTGCAGGCTGTAAAGCTGCACGCCCGGCACGCGGGCAAGCGGCTCGAATTGCTCCAGCGGAATCGAGCGTTTTGCGTCCCAGCGGTATTTCGGGCTACCCTGCCAGGCGATGCCGATTTCGAAACTGCGCTGGTTCGGCAGTTCATCGCTCCAGCGCTCGACCAACCGTTCGTCGGCCGCGAGGTAAGGCACGTCGGCCGGAATGGTTTCCAACGTCGTGCCGAAGATCCGCGGCAGGCTCGCCAGCGGCGCATGGACATCGAAAGCCGGCAGCGTGTCGCCTTGCGCAACAATTCGTTCGATCCCCGGACAGGAAGCCAACAGTGCGACGAGCGGCTTTTGGCAAACAACGACGACCTTGCCCCCGCGATCGCGCACCAGCGGCGCGTAGCGGATGAACTGGATCGTGTCGCCCAAGCCTTGCTCGGCGTGCAACAGAATCGTGCGGCCGTCGAGCGGCGAGCCGTCCCAGAGCGGCTGCGGAAACGGTCGTTCGGGCAATTCCGGACACTTCCAGCGCCATTCGTATTCCGTCCAGCCCTCGGCCAGCTTGCCCTCCAGCAGCCAGACGAGCGAGCGATTCTTGTGCGCCTCGGCATGATCGGGCTTGAGATCGAGGGCCTGTTGATAGGCGGCCAAGGCGGCTTCGCGCTGTCCTTGTTCGGAGCGGATGAAGCCCAACGTTACGTACGAGTCCGAACGGTCGGGCCGCAACTCGATCGCCCGGCGGCAACTGGCCGCCGCTTCGTCGAAGCTGCCGCGATCGAGCAGGGCCATCGCCAAACCGGCGTGGGCTTCGGCAAAATCGGGCCGCTGTCGCACCGCTTCGCGCAGGTTGAAGATCGCTTCGTCGTTGCGGCCCGCTTCGCGCAGCAGGTTGCCAAGATTGTTGTGCGCCTCGGCGAAATACGGCTTCAACGCAATCGCGCGGCGGAAGCAAGACTCGGCCTCTTCGCGGCGACCTTGGTCGACGAGCACGGCGCCAAGATTATTCTGGGCATCGGCGAAGTCCGGCTTCAGCCGCACCGCTTCGCGACAGCACGACGCCGCGGCGTCCAGGTTCTTCAGCTCGCGGAGCAGGTTGCCCAGGTTGTTGAGCGCCTCGGCGAAATCGGGCTTGAGCAGCACCGCCTGTTGATAGCATTCCACCGCCTGCGGCAAGCGGCCGAGTTCCTTGTAGATGTTGCCCAGGTTGCTGTGAGCGTGGGCGAAGTCGGGCTTGAGTTCGATCGCACGGCGAAAGCTGGCCGCCGCGGCGTCGCGGTCCTGCCGCATCGCCTGGCAGATGCCCAGGCTGTTGTAGGTCGAGGCGTCGTCGGGCTTGAACTGAAGAGCTTGCTGATAATGACTCGCGGCCTCATCTAACCGGCCCTGAGCCTGGCAGAGCATGGCCAGCAACTGCCGCGCTTCGAAGCATTCCGGGTCTTGCTCGATAACCTGGCGGTAGATCGGCTCCGCACGACGCAGGTCGCCCGCTTGGTGCCATTGCCGGCCCTGGGCCAACAGCTCGTTCGTGGTTGCCATCCCCCCCTCGCGAGAATCTTATTCCGCCGCGCGATTGCGCCTCGCTGGCGAGCGCGAATCTGCCTAAGAATACCATTTTGCGGCACGGGCGGGATCGGTCTTTCAATGGCGAGGCGGCGGGAAACGGCCCGAAAATCAACGGCTGGCGCGGTTATAACGTTTTCATTCCGCACTCAAGGCAACCCGAAAGCCGATGCTGCCAAAACGTGCATCGGGCTTCGCGCCGCTGCGGAATGCGGAACGAGAGCGAATCGGCGCGCTGTCCCAGCCGCCGCCACGGAGCACGCGAGAAGCGCCGCCAGCCGGCCCTTGCGGATCGACCGCCGGAGACTTGGCGTAGTATTGATCGTCGAACCGGTCGGCGCACCACTCGCTCACGTTGCCCGTCATGTCGTAAAGGCCGAACCGATTGGGACGAAACCGCCCCACGGGCGCCGTGAAGATGTAGCCGTCCTTGGGTTTCGGCGCCAGTCTCGTGTGGGTGAAATTCTTCTGTTTGGTTTCCGATACGAGTTCGAGCCGGAAGCCGCGCACGTTGCCGATCTTCAGCAGTGCGGCCTCGTCGTCGCCGCCATGGAATCGCGCGTCGCCGCCGGCGCCGCAGGCGTATTCCCATTCGGCCTCGCTCGGCAGGCGATACTTCTTGCCCTCCTTGGCGCTCAGCCAGGCGCAGAAGGCCGTGGCGTCGTTCCAGGTCACGTTCACGACCGGGTGATCTTCGCCCTCGTCGGGCTCCCAAGTCCGCCAATTGTATTCCGGCTTCTGCACCAAAGTTTCGGCTTCTTGCACCCAATCCCAGCCCCCTTTGCCGTCCTTCTCTGCATCGGTCTTGTAGCCCGCGGCTTCGACGAACTTGCGGAATTGTCCTTTCGTCACCTCGAAGGCGCCCAGGTGAAACGGCTTGGTGATTTTGACTCGATGGGCGGGATGCTCGGCGGCGTATCCTTTCGGCTTGGCAAACTCTGGGAAGCCGGGCGGGTCGAACGAAGACGGCATCGGCAGATCGCCCAGGATCGTCACGTCGGGGTCATCGCTCGTCGCGAAGGCCCGCTCCAACTGGTCCTGCGCCTCGTCGCTGCCCATGCTGAAGGCGCCCACGGGAATCAGGGCCAGCTTCATGCCCAGCGAGTTCGTGATCGTGCGGGCGGCCTGCTGGGCGGCGGGTTTTGGCGCGTCGCGGTTGCTGGCAGCCTTCTTCTTGGTCGAAGCGGCCGATTTCTTCGAGGCGGGCGGCGAAGCATTCTCGGCCGGTGCGAACGGATTGCCCTCCGCCTCGCGGTTGACGACCAGCGCCAGCGCGGCGACGACCAGTCCTTTCTGCAGGTGAATGCCGATGATCGGATCGCCGTCGCCGGTCAGCTTGTGAGGCTTGCGGCGGCCGCGAGCGCGAACGCCCAGCCACTCGCTGGTGTAGGAATCCTTGGAATCGAGCCGCCCGTCGTCCTTGACGCGCATGTAGATCAACTGGATGCCGTTGACGTACTCCAGTGCATTGACGTTGACCGCGCCGACCGCATAGCCCTCGCGCGCCATGGCGCCGGCGGGCAGCTTGCGCTCGCGATCGCGCGAGAAAACCGGCACGATATCGCTCACGCAATCCTCGCCCATCCATTGGGCGAAGCGGCACTCGACGCCGTAGAGCAGCGAGGTTTCATCGACGTAGCGGTTGCCGTTCCTGCTGCCCCCGTCGCCGCCGACGAACTCGGTGTCTTCGCCGATATCGGCCTTCGCCTCGCGGGCCATCCGTTCTTCGTGGGCTTTTTTGGCCTTATCCGAACTGGCTTTGGCCTCGGCCTGCATCTTTTCGAGTTCTTCTTTCGACAGCCGTCGCCACTCCATCGTCAGGGGAATCGTGACGGTCACGCTGCTGACGGTCCGCACCAGGGTCGCCCGAAACGTCATTTTCTCCGCGCAGCCCTTGGCACGGTTGAAGGTAATCGTTCCCTCGCCGTTCATCCTGGCGACCGGCTGCGCGCCGGCCGGATCCAGCGTCTGGAACGTGTAGCGCTTGATGATCGTCGCCAAGTCGCCGCTGATGCCGGTCAGTTCATAGCTGTTGGTTTCCATCGCCGGCGTGACGACGACTTTCGTCTGGTTTTGCCCGAAGGGGCTCCGCGAGCGGTGGCGGAACCGCAGCGAGAAGGGACTGTTCGATTCTTCGCTGCTGATCTGCGTCAACGTCGTGGCGTGCTGGACCTGCCAGTTGCGCTGTTCGCCGGCGCCCAGCGGTTCGAGGGGGAACGTGCCCAGCGGACCGAGCAGATAAGGAAGCTGCACGTTGCCGTTGCCAGTCATGTTCAGCAGTTCGCCGCGCTCGCTCAGCAACAACTTTCCGCGGTCCGATTCATGGTTCGGAAAGCCGGGCAGCCGCATCCGGCCGACGACGCGCGGAGGGCCGCTGGTGGTCACGTTTCCCGAATAGTCGAGCACCAGCCGGTTGGCGGCGCCGAAGCCGGCGGGGCCGGTCGTGACCTTGATCATGGCCACGGCGGGCGTCACGATTCGCGCCAATTCCGTGCCGCTGAGCTGTTGGGCCGACCCGCCGGCCGCCGGCGAGATGCCTTTGCTCCGCAACAGCGTCAGCACTTCGCTCGCCGGCACGGCGAAGCCGACGCCGTCGATGTCTTCTCCCGTGAGCTTCGCGCTGGCCACCCCCACGACCTGGCCCAACTCGTTGACCAGCGGACCGCCGCTGTTGCCGGGGTTGATGCTGGCATCGACCTGGAACAGCTTGCGGCCCGACGTGTTGACGACGCCCGCGATCGTGCCGCGCGTGATTTTCACGCTTTCGCCGAGCACGTTCGAGAGCGGAAACCCGACCGCGCGGACTTCCTGTCCCAATTGCACGGCGTCGGAATTGGCCAGCGAAACGGTCGGCAGATTGGCCGCGGTAATGCGCACCACGGCCAAATCGTGTTCGCGGTCGAAGGCCACGATTTGCCCCGGGTAGGTTTGCGCACCCACGACGACTTCAATGTTGGTCGACTCTTCCACGACGTGCGCGCAAGTGACGATATAACCGTCGCTGGCGACGATAAACCCGCTGCCGCTGCCTTTTCCCTGTTTGATCTGGGCCGCAAAGTCGGGCGGCGGCGCCTCGTTGCTGAACTTGAGCGTAGTCATGCCGCTGGCATTGTTTTGCGTGCCCGCGATGTCGGCCTTCACGCTAAAGGAATACGCGTATTCTTCGCCGCTGTTGAAGCGATAGGCCAGTTGCTGCCCGGTCGGCGCAGATCCCATCGGGGAGACGCCCGTCGCAACGGTGGGGATGGAGGCCGCAGTATTCGGCGGCGGCGCGGAGGGCGGAACCGACGGAGCCGGCGCGAAATTGCCCGGCGCCGCTGCGACAGACGGCGCAACCGAGGGTTGACTTGTCGCCGGCGCCACGGGCGCTGCGCCGGCCGGCGAGCCCGCGGCGCCCGAGCCCAACGCGACGTTTTGGCCCGCATCTTGAGCGCCGTTTCGAAGATTGTCCGCGGGCGGTTGCCGATTCATCACGGCCAGCATCAACGCGACGCAGCCCACGCCGAACACGGCGCCGCCTCCGACCGCCACCCACACGACCCACAACATCGACCGCGACGCCGCCGGCCGGCGGGCCACTGGCTGGCGGTACGACGGATGTAGCGCCGCGCCGGCATAGGGCGAGGCGAGGGGGTCGTTTGCCGGCCGCGCGGCGGCAGGCGGGTTCTGCCGTCGCAAGCGAACTGCGAACTCGTGGCCGCACTGGGGACAACTGAACCGGGCGCCGTCGCCGTACGCCGCGTCCACCGCCAAGACCGTCTGACACGCCGGACACGCTACACGGGCTTGCATCGTTGCCTCCGTCCGATCGGGATGTGTTTGTGTTAGGGTACGCGATCGAGCGCCCTGTGACAATAAAAATACGTAAAAACCCTGGAAGACGTTTCAGGCGAAATTGCGGTTTGCCGGTATTCGACCGATTGGCTCGGCACGGCCCAACAATCCGCCGCGGCAAAAAAAAATTCGAAACGAATCGTCGACCTCGGCGTTATAGGTTGTGGCGTCGCGGCATCACGGCTATGTTAAGGCGTCGGATGGTCGCGCCCCCAAACGGCTTTTTCGGGGGCGTTTCCAAGTCAAGCGTCCACCTGGTCCGAAGGGGAGTCTCAGATGAACCACGTTTCCGTGAAGATCTGTACCGCGGTCGCTCTTGTTTTGGCAACTTTGGCCGCTTACGCCGAGGAGGGCGGCACGACCACGACCACCGTGACCGAATCGGGCACGAGCGGCGGCGTGACCTATCGTCGGAGCAGGACCATCACCCGCAGCAGCTCGTCGAGCCGAAGCCGCTCGTCGTCCGGCGCCGGAAAGAAGTCGTCGAACGCCCGGAAGAAGAAAGCGCGCTTCAAGGCCGGCGAAGAAGTGCTGGTGGAACGGGCGGGAAAACTCCATGAGGGCAAAGTCGTGAGCATCGAACAGTGGTCGGGTTGGGTTTTCGTCAAGTACAAGGACGATCACGGCGTCGCAGAGACGCATAAGTTTCCGCCCGACAACCCGATTCCGGCCGTTCGCAAGGGCAAAAAACTGTTGACCTCGGAGCCGGGACTGAAGGGCGAATTTGGCAAAGGCGACGAAGTCTTATTTGCTTTTGGGGGCGCTCACGTCGGCGAAGTCGTGGCGATCGACGACAGAGGGAACCTCGAAGTCAGGTTCGACCGCAACGGCGAGCAGGCGACGTGGACGTTTGCTCCCCACGATTTGAGGCTGATTGAGAGCGGCGAGGTTCCGCTGGTCGAAGCCGCCGCGATGCGCACCTGGTCGAGTCAGGGTGGCAAGTTCACGATCGAAGCGAAATTCGTCGAGCTGCGCGGCGATTCGGTCACGCTCGAAAAAGCAGGCGGCAAGACCTTGACCGTGGCCCTTGACAAGCTCAGCGACGACGATCAGGAATTGGCGCATCGGCTCGCCGAAGGAGCAGAAGGCGATCCCCTTGCTTCGGGCGCCGAGAAGGATTGACGCACGCGACGTGCCGCACGACTACGGCTGCAACTCTTCTCGTTCCAATCCCAGGTTGCATCAAGCTCTTGTAGCGCGGCGGGAGCATAAATCACCGGCGCCGCCCGTTGGCGTTCGGCGATCATGCGTCTCGCTTCAGCCGGAAGTGTTTTCGGACCTGCTCGGACGAAATATTTTGGCCGGCGTCGATCTGACCGGCGGCCTGATCGATCTGGGCGAGGCGCTCGGGCGTTCAGCGCCCCGCGCCTGGCAGCGCCGCTTGCTCGGCGCCCGATAGATACACGACCAGATCGCGCAGCTCGGCCTCGCTGAGCTTGTCGAGCAGTCCTTCGGGCATCAGCGACAGGGGTGATCGTTCGCGGGCTTCGATCTCGGCCAGCGGCAGCGAGAGCCGCTCGTTCTGGGTTTGAATGGCCAGCACTTGGTCGTCTTCCTGCACGATGATGCCGTTGAGAATGCGGCCGTCTTCCGTTTGGAGCACCGTCATTTGATAATCGCGGGCGACGATGGCGCTGGGGTCGATCAGGTTTTCCAGCAGATAGTCGAGGTTGGCCCGCTGCGAACCGGTCAGTTCGGGACCGACTTGGCCTCCTTCGCCGAACAGCTTGTGGCAGGCCCCGCAATGCCGCACGAACAGCCCGCGGCCGGCCGAGCGGTCGGCGTTTTGCACCCTCTGCGGCGAGAGCAGCGCCTTGTGTTTGCCGATGGCCGCGGCTTTGTCTTTCGACGGCGGCCGGACCGCGCCCCAGACCTTCGCCAGCCGCTCGTTGACCCGATCGTCCTTCATGCTTTGCAATTGGCGGATCGTAAAGGCCGACACGTCGCGGCGCGGAATCTGCCCGCGTTCGATCGCCTCCAACAGCGCCAGGGCGAACGCCGGCCGCGAAGCCAAAGTCAGGATCGCATCCGCGCTTTCGGCGTCGTTGAAGGCAGCGTAGTTCCGCAAGATGATCTCGGGCGCCCGCTCGTCGGCATACGCCGCCAGGGCGCGCAAGGCGGCGCCGCGCAGGGCGGGCTCGGCGATCAGCTTTTCCGCCAGCGGGGCCGTATCGGCGTCGCGCATTTCAACGAGCGCTTCCAGGGCGCGCCTGCGGTCGTCGCTCGAGACGGTCTGATCCATCATGGTCTTGCGCAAGGTTGCAAAGGCGCCGGCGTCTCCAAAGATCAACGACAACAGCGTCGCCTGGTCTCGCACTTCGCGGTTCGGGCTTCCTGACAGCTTTCGATAAACTTCGGCCCAGCCCTGCGGCGTCAACACGCGGCGACGCCCTGCGAGCGCTTCACGCACGCCCGAGAGCAGATCGAGTTGGACCGCAGGATCGTCGACCCGACCAAGCACGCGGGACAGCGGATCGAGCGCGTCGGCCGACTGCTTCTCGACTTCGGCCGGAATGCCCGAGGCGGCGCGGCGGGCCAGAAACTGCCGCACGAGCGGAATCTTCGCCTGTTGCGACAAGGCCAAGGCCCGAGTCGCATCGGCGGCGACAAGCGGCTGAACTGCGTACCAAAGCATGAGCGGCAGATTGGCGTCCGTGGCGTCTTCGCCGTGCGCGGTCAGCGCGGCGGCCAAGTTCCAACGCTCGTCGAGCGGCAGCCGCTGCATGCCCGAGGCAAGATAAAGCCGCACCACCGGCGACGGGTCAGACTTGGCCAGGGCTTCGAACCGGGCTAACTGCTCGGCTGTTACCTGCCGGTCTTCGAGCGCCAATTGAATCGCCCAGCCGCGGACGTATTCTTCGGAACTTTCGAGCAGTTCGGCAAGCTCGGCTTCCATCAACCCGCCGATCGCGTGCAAAGCCCATAGCGCCCGCAGCTTGCGAGTTACGTCGGGCTGTTCTTCGAGCAGCTTGACCAGCGCCGCGCGCGTCTCGCCCTGCAACTTGCCGGCCGCGGCTCGCTCCTGGAGTAACCGCCGGGCATGCCTCACCTGCCAGTCATTTTTGTGCAATTGAAGTTCGACGAGTTCGGCGTCGCCGAGCGCGGCCAGGTCCATCTTAAACGGCTTCGGCCGGCCGTAGGTCGCCTTGTAAATCCGCCCGCTGGTGCGATGGATGTCTTCGTAGTCGTGGCATTCGCCGCTGTCGGTCCAATCGCTGACATAGACGCCGCCGTCGGGGCCTTGCTTGACGACCAGGCCGCGGAACCAGGGATCGTGCATGAAAAAGACGTCTTCGCCGTGATGGGCCACGAAGCCCGAGCCGCGACGTTCGAGCACGTCGTGGTTCACGCGCGTGCCGTGAATATTGCAGGTGAACAGGCCGCTGCGATATTCGTCGGGCCAGTTGTCGCCCAGATAAATCATCGCGCCGCTATGGGCGTGTCCGCCGCCCGGTTTGTCGTGTTCGCCCCCGCCGCCGCGCGAACTGGTCCAATGGCCCCCGCCCCAGTGAATGTGGTCGGCGCAGCTCTCCATCAGGCGGAACGAGTACGGATCGATGTCCTGGCCGAACATCCGTTGAAAATGGGCGCCCGGCACGACGTGCCACAGGTGCTCGATCACGCAGTTGGTGATGAACATCTGGCCCAGGTCGTCGAAATCGAGTCCCCAGGGGTTCGTCGTGCCGTGAGCCACCGCCTCGTGGATTTTCTTCGTCGGATGATAACGCCACACGCCGCAGTTGATTTCGGTCCGTTCGGCGTCGGCCGAGCCGGGCTTGCCGATCTTCGAGTTCGACAGAATGCCGTTGCAGCCGTAAAGCCAGCCGTCGGGCCCCCAGGCCAGGGCGTTGAACACGTTGTGCCGGGCGTTGATGTCCCAGCCGTCGAGCACGATCTCCGGTTCGCCGTCCGGCACGTCGTCGCCGTCGGCGTCGGGCACGAACACCAGATTGGGCGTCGAACAGAGCCAGACGCCGCCGAAGCCGAGTTCCAGCCCGCTGAGATTGCTGCCTTTGTCCCAAAAGACTTTTCTGCTGTCGAAGCGGCCGTCGCCGTCGGCGTCTTCGAAGATCACCACGCGATCGCCCCCGGCGGCGCCGGGCTCGCGGTTCCAATCGGGATACGACAGGCACTCGACGACCCACATCCGCCCGCGGTCGTCAAAGGTCAAGGCGATCGGCTGCACCACGTCGGGCTCGCCGGCGAACAACGTCGCCTGAAATCCCTTGGGCAGCGTGATGTGCTCGACGGCTTGCTCGGGCGGAATCGGGGCGTCCGGCTCGGCGGCGGTCAATCGAGCGGGTTGCGAAGCGGCGAGCAGCAGCAGTAGGGAAAACGGAAAACGGGCGTGCATCAACGTCTCAACTGGGCTGGAGTACGCGGGGATCGGGGCAATGCCATTGTGCATGCCGAAATCCGGCCCGCAAGCCTGTCGGTCGCGCCGTCTCGCAGCCTCGGCGATCCGGGCGCCGGTCCGACCAAGCTCGAAACCTACGCCAGATTATGGCCCGCTCCAAAGTGCATCGAGGTGCGGCGCCGCCGATTTTGACGGCCACGCATCGCGTGTCGCACGATGGCATCGAAGGGTTGAATTGCGATCGCATCAATGCCTTAAGGCATCGGTTTCGGCGCATTCGGGGTTCAATCGCTTGCGTGCGAAGGTCGCGACCTTCTGAGCCGGATTCGGCGCGTTGGCCGTGAGCCCCCGACGCGCAAAATGGCGTTCCACCGAGAGGCATTGGGCGACGCTCACGTCCTGATTCGTGGCGGTCGCGGAGTGCAAAGCCTTGCTGAAGGACTTACAGCCCGACCGCCGGCAGGATAGACAGAAACGGCCTATCACGCCGAAAAACCGAGGAAATTGGCACAACCCCATGATAGAATAAGACTTGCGTCCAGAAACCATTGGCAGTATAGGCCGACAAGTTGCGGCCTACAGGATGATAGGCAGATACTATCTAACACGGAGTTACGTGCTTGTGGTTTAGCAGGCCGATGGAAACGCTTACCGACCGTAAGAAGGCTGGACTACTCATCGTGCTAGTGACGTTAGCGGCACTAGGGTGTTACTACAAAATCTCCCCAGTGATGGTCGCCAGTGGCATTGTGGCTTTGGTGGCGTTGCGTTCGCTGCAATGCTTCGTCCTCAGACCGTTTGCAATCTTTGGCAGTCTCCGACCGATCTGATCCCCGACAATGACCTAGCGGCTATGGCAATTCGCAGCCAGGTGTTCTTCCGTACCGGCAAAGAGTCGTTTACGGACGACCGCCCGGAACCGATCGACGAGGACATACCCGCCGGTGGACCATTATTCAATTCGATTTGCTATCACCTTGGGCAGTCGTGGCAACTTCACGATATCAGCATTTCCGTCTGGGGCCATTGGCTGTCGGCCCGCCTGGGCATTGGCGCCACGATCCTGTTTGAATTGGCGCTCATGGAGTTTGATGATGGATGGATGTTCATTATCCAGCCCAAAAAAGACGCCACTTCTGAACGCGTTCGGCAGTTTGTATCTGAGGCCCACGACGTCATTCGCGGCATCCCTGACGTCCATGATGTCCGTTGGTTCAAGAGCGACCACGCCTTCCCGTGCGGCTGCTTTCACGAAGGAGAGTTTGAACTTGGTACGATGAATCCATGCGATTTGGACAATGGAGCCGAAGTCTGCCCGTAACAAATCGGTGAACGCGAGCGGCTACATTTCCGGCGATTCAACCGTTAAACGGTTGGAAAAGTTTGCGGTGATTCGGTGCGGTTTCTGATGGCCCGCCGCCGCGTTACCTTGGTCGTCCGGCGAAGTCGCAAACCGGAAGTGTTAAAACTGCATCGGGCCGACACCTCGACGAAGGTCAGCCTCTTGCACTTGCGCGCGTCGGAGAAATCGACCGAATGCAATGAACGCGATCCTCATTCCCCGCGGCGGAAGCGCCAACCAAGTTCCGCGCACTTACTGGGATTGCCGACAGCTCTTCGCGCCGATGACGAATCGTCCTCGGCCCGTGCCTGGCGACTCAGGGAACGCGGTCGCAAGCGCACCCGCACCCAGGCCCACCGCGCTTCGGTCGCGTCACGGCATGCCGTCCCACTGCTTCGCCGCCCAGGCGATGAAATGCTCGATGTTCGGGGCGTCGGTGTGCCCGCCGTCGTGCTGCCGCCAGGCGAGGCGGCCGTCGAGCAAGCCCTGGTTCACTGCGGGCATCTTTTCCGTCAAGTAATCGTCCGACGTGCCAAGGTCCTTGGCGCCTAGCAGTCGAAAGACCGGCCCGGCGGCGACCGCGGCCATGAAGCTGCCTTGCTGATCGAGCCAATGGGCGTCGCCTTTCTCGGGGATGCCGTAGCTGATGAAGGTCAGCCGCGGCGCGCACAGCGCGATCAGCTCGTGCGAATCGACCGGCAGGTCGGCCGCCGTCATGGCGCCGAACTTCGCTTCCTGGGCGCCGTACTTCAGAAAGTTGCCGGCCATCCAATGATACTCGCCCGAACCGGTGAGGTTCTCGACCGCTTCGCCGAAGTTGCGGCGGTGCAGCTTGGCGCCTCCTTCGCCCGACGAGCCGACCAGCACCATCGCGAACCGCGGCTCGAAGGCCATCGCCACCAGCGCCGCTTTCCCATACCGCGATACGCCCTCGATGCCGACGCGCTGGGCGTCGACCGCCGGATCGGTCTCGAGATAATCGAGTCCGCGCGAGGCGCCCCAGGCCCAGGCTCGCAGGGCGCCCCAGTCGTCGGGCTTGCGAGGCTGCCCGCGGTTGACCAGGCCGATGATGCCGCGCGTCAGGCCGGCGCCGTTGTCGGGTTGAATGCTCGCCGGGAAGACCATCGCATAGCCCCAGCCCGCTTTGAGCAGCGTCTCGCTCCTCGACGGCCCGGGCGGTCCGAAACGTCGTCCCGGCGGCGCCGCGCCTTGTCGATTGCCGGCGCCCGCGGGCGGCTGACCTGGCCGGCCGGCGCCAGGGCGGGGGCCAAAGCTGAACCCGTACATCATCAACACCGGCACGGGCCTCTCGGCGTTCTTGGGCGTGGCCAGCGTCATCGAAATGTCGACTTCGATCGACGGGCAGGCTGAATTATCGACGTGTCCTTGCAATTGCTTTTCGACGACCGGAATTTCGCCGACCGTCGTTTCGCGGGTTTCCAGCACTTTCCACGTCACGGCCGGAACGTTCTTCGGCACGCGGCCGTAAACCTCGCGCTCGAATTCCTCGACGATTTCCGGCCGCCGCTCGTTTCGCCACGTTTCCGCCGTCGTGACGCGTTCGCCGCAGTTGAGCGTCAGCGCGTCGGGCAGCTTGGGATACGGATTGGCGAGCGACTCATCGTAATTCGCCGCATTCGGCGCCGAGGGATTTCCGCTCGGCCCCGGCCGCAGTTCGGTAATGCCCAACTGCTGGAGCATGTTCTGGTGATCTTCCTGAGTGGTGAACGTCACAGGCTCACCGGGTGCAGAGCCTGTCGCGTCCTGGCCCGGCAGCGTGCAGGGCGAAACCGTGGCGACAAATGTCGCCGACAGCAGAAAGGCGCGAATCGAAAAGCGGCGCATGTGCGTTCTCCCTAGACCAAGCGTGAGTTTGGGATACAAGCCATCCGACCGTCCGCGTCCCGGACCTGTTCAAAGCACGACGAGTCGCCAAGGCCTCATCTTCTCCGCCGCGGTGCGGCAAGTCCAGAGCTGTCACACCTACGCCGATCAGCGGAATCACCTGCGAGTTTGGAAATGTCTTGGTCGCGTTTTCCCCCGGCCTTGCGAAGAAGCGCAAGAGGGCGGTAACGCCCCGTTCAGCGCTCGCCTTGGCACAACTCGGACATTCCCGGCTTGAACGCATGAATCGTCGAACCGTCCGCATCCAGGACAACTCCGAGCCAAACGCACTCCCCTCGCTTGCCGCGTTGGCGGGGCGCCGCGCACGGCACGCGAGTTGCGTTCAGCGGATCGAAGCTTATCCGCGTTCAGCCGTTTCGCCGACGTGCGCGGATCGCGAGTAGCTATCGACGGCCCGACGCAGGAATTCGGCCCCCCAAAAGCAAAGTTCGAAATTCTTTCGGAGACCCGCCATGAAACGTCCGTTGTTTGCCATCGCCATTGTATTGTTCGCCTCGGCATGGGCCGCGGCCCATGAAATCGGGGACTCGGTGATCGTCATTCGCGAGGCCCAGATCAAGGTCGGCGCCAACGTCGTCGACCAGGCCTATCCGGGCTCCGAAGCGCAAGTGGGCGCGATCAACGGCGACTACTTGTGGGTCAATTTCGGCAAGCCCGGCTGGATCCACAAGAACAACGTCGTTCCATTGAAAGACGCGATCGCCTACTTCACGCAGCAGATTCGCCAAAACCCGTCCGACGAACTCTATCAGTCCCGGGCCTGGGTTTGGTTGGTGCTGAAGAATTACGATAACGCCTTGGCCGATATCAACGAAGCCATTCGTCGCGATCCAGGAGCCGCGGCGCTGTACAACGACCGCGGCGAGATTTGGATTGACGAGCAAGAGTACGACAAGGCCGTCGCCGATTTCACGCGGGCGATCAAGATGGAACCGACCGCGACGTCCTATACGAATCGCGGCGAAGCTTGGAGCCACCAAGGCGAGCACGATCTCGCCATCTCCGATTTCAACGCAGCGCTGCGGCTCGATCCCAATAATGCGCTCACGTTGAATAGCCGCGGCCTGGCCTGGCATCGCAAAGGCGATTACGAAAAGTCCATTTCCGACTTCGACCGCGTGATCGCCATCGACCCTCGCAACGGCTACCCCTTCGCCAATCGTGGCGATGCTCGCGAGGCCCAGGGCGAATACGACAAGGCGATCGCCGACTACAACGTCGCCATCCGCTTGCAACCCAAGGACGCCTATAACTACAACGCGCGCGGTTACGCCTGGATGGGCAAGGAGGAATCCGACAAAGCGCTGGCCGATTTCGACGAGGCCGTGCGGCTCGATCCTCAATCGCCCGAGGGCTATTCCAATCGCAGTTGGGCACTGAGGAATAAAGCCGAGTTCGCCCGCGCCATCGCCGAGGCTGATCGGGCCCTGGCGATCAGCCCCAAGTCGGTCAGCGCCCTGGTCAATCGCGGCAAAGCCTTCCGCATCAGTGGCCAGTTCGAAAAGGCCCTGGCCGATTTTCAGCAGGCATTGAGCGTCAATCCGCAAGACGCCGCGGCGTTCGAATCGCTCGCTTGGCTGCAGGCAACCTGCCCTCTAGAACGCTTCCGCGATGGCAAAAGTGCTCTGGCCAACGCTGAGCGCGCCAACGAAATCGAAGGCGGCAAGGACGCCTGGACTCTGGATACGTTGGCTGCGGCCTACGCCGAGACCGGCGATTTCGCCAAAGCGCAGGAATACGAAACCCAGGCCGTCGAGCTTCTCTTGCACGAGCACGACAAGGCCGAATGTCGCGAGCGTTTGGAACTCTACCGCGAGAGCAAGCCGTATCGCGAAAAAGTGAAAACGCAGCCCTCCAAAGCCGCCTGAGCCGCCGAACGCGGCGGCGCTCTCATAGCTTGAAATGATGCGCCTCTCGGCGAGTTGCGTCGAGGGTCGCTGAACCGAGCGCCCATCTCGCCGCCGGCTTGACAGCCTGGCATGTCGTTCTGATACTCTGCAGGCAAGGAGCAGCGCTTCATGCAAAGATTTTTTTCGCTCGCGGCGCTCGGCGCGTTGGCGTTTGCCTTGACGACGCGCTGGAAGTCGCATGCTGCGAGCAAGCTCTCGCCTTCCAGCAATACGGCCGTCGAGACATCGAGCGAAACGACGAACGAAATCTCGGACGACGCGCCGCCTGGCATGGTCTGGATTCCGGGCGATGGAGAAGATGAAGCAGAATCTCGGTTCGCACTGAGGCGGCAGGCCGCTACTTGCTAGAAAGGAAGCATGTCGAAGGAAAACAAGAAGCATGACGCCGCCTGGCGAGAGCGCCAGCGCGAGGCTCGCAAGCAAAGACGCCGCCGCCGGAAGGAATACGAGATCATCTTCATTAACGGCCGGCAAAAGCGCGTCCGGCGACCGCCCACGATCGAAGGACTTCCGGTCGAAGAATTCATCGCCCGCAACGCCGATCCCATCTGGCTGCACCAGAACGGCATGTGGGAGTACATAACGCCTGAAATGTACGAGCGCGCAGCTCGCTTCGACGAGTGCGACGACGCAATGGGCATTGGCAGAGACGAAGTCGACAACTGCGAAGAGATGACTGACGCCGGTGACGACGGCGCCGGGCCCTGCTCGGATGCTCGACTTGACGATTTGCCTTTTTAATCGATCTGCCGCGGCCGCCGGCCTGCGATTCGACGGTTTGCATCGCCCTTTGCATTCCGGCTGCGTTTCGCCCGTCGTGACACCGACGGCCTGGAAGGCCGCCCCACGCAGAACGCCCTTCGGCAAATGAAACGCCCGGCGCTTCGCCCGCGCGACGCCGCCGGCTACGATAAGTCAAATCCGCCGTTTACCATCCGTGCCATCCGCGAAATCCGTGGTTCATTGTCCGTGAGCATGCGCGACGCCGAACACAACGCGACCCCCGAAAACGCCAAGACGTTCTCGCTCGGCTGCTTGCTGCGGGCGGTGACGCTGGTCTCGATGGCGCTCGGCTGTCTGTCGCTGATCCCGACAGCACCGCCGCAATGGTTGCTCGTCGGGCAGATCGCCCTCGGCTTTGCCCTGGCGACCGTCATTGGCGTGCGACGGCGCGGCACACGGCTGGCGAAGTTCAAGTCGGCCGCCGGTTTTTTCTGGATGGCCTGCCTGGTTGCCTGTTACTGCGGTTACGCGGCCTTCGCCGTGCAGAACTTCATGCACGAGCATCCCGATCCCGGCGAACATCAATTCGCCGTGCTCGATCGCGCTTTCCCTGTCATGGTTGTGGTCGCCGGGGTTCCCATTGTCGCGCTGTTATTGATCCTGCTGCTCCGCTCCTGGACCTGGGCCGCCCACGATCGGGAAATCGCCGCAACTGCCCTGCGAGACGCTTCAATGCAGAGCGATGGTCCTCCCGCGTGAGGCGCTGATTGCCAAGAACGGCCTAAAGCAGCTCGGCGATCGGCTCGCCGTCGTCGAGAAGGTATTGCGGACGACCGCGGAAATCGGGCAGGGCGACCTTCGGATCGATGCCCAGCACGTGGTACACGGTCGCCATGACGTTTTGGAAGCCGATCCTGCCGCTCTTGGCGCGTTCGGCCCGCGAATCGGTTTCGCCGATGACCTGGCCCATCCGCAGGCCGCCTCCGGCGAAGAGCATGCAGCCGGCCTCGGGCCAGTGATTGCGGCCCGGGCCCGCCTCGATCTTGGGGCTGCGGCCGAACTCGCCCAGCACCGCCACCAGCACGTCCTGGTCGAGTCCGCGGACCTTCAGATCGTTGACCAGCGCGCAGAGGCTGCGGTCGAGCAAGGCCATCTTCATCTTCAGCGCGGCGAAAATGTCGCTCCGCGGCCCGCCGTGATGGTCCCACTCGCCGTCTCGCAACGTGACCACGCGGACGCCCGCCTCGACCAGCCGGCGAGCGAGCAGAAACGGCCGCGCGTCCCAGTCGTAGAAAATGTTCTTGACCGTCTGGTGCGGGTACTTTCCCGCCTTGTGGCCGTATTCGGACAGCAGATGCTCCGGTTCCTGGCTCAGATCGAAGGCGTCGCGGACCTTGGGCGAAGCGATGATCTCCAGCGCTTGCGACTGGAACCGGTCCAGCCCGGCCGAGGCGCCGCCGTCGAGCTGTTTGTCCGCCTTCCGCCGCAGCGAGTCGAACGCCGCCAGCAGACGCTTGCGGTCGTGCAAGTGATCGAGATCCTTGACGGGGTTCATGTCGTCCAGCGCGTCGCCGAACGGCCGGAACGGCCCGTGCGCCGCCCCGACGTAATACGCTCGCTCGAAGTCGAACCCGCCAGCGGCCTGCTTGCCCAGGCTCACGTAGGCCGGCAGCGCCGCGCCGGTCTTTGCCAACCGGCTGGCGACGGAGCCGAACGCCGGCCGCGCACCGGCCGTTCGCGGCAGCCCGGTGTAGACCTCGCTGAGAAAATGATCGCTCTCTACCGAGCGGACGCCGCGCAGCAGGGCCAGTTGGTCGAAGATCTGCGCTTCCAACGGCAGGTGCTCGCAGATTTGCACGCCGGGCACGCGGGTGGCGATCGGCCGAAAGGGACCGCGGTAGTCGAGCGGCGCCTCGGGCTTGAGGTCGTACATGTCGATGTGGCTCGGCCCGCCGCTGAGCACGACATAAATCACAGACTTGGGCCGGCCGGCCTTTCCGCCGTGGGCTTCGTGGCGCAGCAAGTCGGCCAACGTCAGGCCGCCGAGCCCCAGGGCGCCGACCCGGAGAAAATTGCGGCGAGTGCAGCCAGCGCCGCGACCCGCGTGCTTCGCATCCCAAAGAGTCAGCATGTCGCGATTCTCCCAGAGACCGTCGGCGGCCGAGGGCCGAAACCAAGCAGGGCCGGCGGCCGCGTCCGAAGCGCCTCTCCGCCGAGCCAAAAAACCGCACCGTAAAATACAGCAGGTGCTCGGGCTTATCAAGGCGGCGCCACGCGGGAACGCCCTCTGTGGCCGTGTCGCGGAGAAACGCTTTGCGCTGTAGGGAACGCCCTCCGTGGCGTTCCGAGATTCGTGGCGTTCCGAGAACCTTGGAAATCGCCGCAAGCTTGACCCGCTCGCGTCGGCGCCTTGCCAGAAAGATGATTGACGGATAAGACATGGCGTCTTATTCTGATGGCAATTGCCCCCTCGGTGTTCTCGTGCGAAGAGGCGTGTCATGATCGCTCGATCGTCCGCGTCGGCCGTTGTGGGAGTCGGCGCCGCCGCGTTGGCGCTCTTGGCGTATGCGGGCGCCGCGGCGGGCGAAGATCAACCAAAGCCGGACAGCCGCGAGGCTCTCGAGCTTCGCGAAACGAAGCGGTTGATTCAGGCCGAGTTGCCCCGCTGGCGATTCGAGGTCGGCGCGGATCGAACTGCGCTCGTGCTCGAGCCGAAGCCCGTCTTGCGCTGGACGAACCCGGCGACGTGCCGCGTCAACGGAGACCTTTATGTCTGGACGCTCAACGGCCGGCCGGAAGCCGTGATGTCGCTCTATAAGGATTGGCGGCGTGCCTGGGGATTTACGGGCGAATTCCATTCGCTGTCGCTCGTGAATCTGGTCGGCCGGCGCGAAGGGGCGGCCGCGTGGAAATGCGATCAGCCGGGCGTCGAGCTTCGCGAAGTCCCCGACGGGCCCGCTCCGGCCGACACGCCGGTGCGGCGGTTGCGGCAGATGCGCGACATCGCGGCCGACTTTTCGGTGGTGTTGATCGACCACCGTAGAAACACGGACGGCGAGCGGCAGGCCTTGCGGTTGCTGACCAGTCCCGTCTACCGCTATCAGAACCCTGGCGGCGGCGTCGCCGACGGCGCCATCTTCGCGTACGTCGTCGGCACCGACCCCGAAGCGCTGCTCATCGTGGAAGCCCTCGGAAAAGGAAACGAAATCCGCTGGCAATACGCTTTGGCTCGGCTGAACGGCGATCAATTGGCGGCCTACCACAAGGAGCGGGAAGTCTGGCGCACCGACCGCACCAACTACAAAGATCGCGACCAGCCCTACGTGGTGATGAGCTTGCCAGAGGCGCCAAAGTAGCAGGCATGCTCCGTGTGCCGTCCGCGGTGATTTATATTTCGGCCGATTGATTTATATCGCCGCGCGTGCGCGCGCGTGAATCGGCGCCGCATCGCGAGATGCTCCGAGAAAACAAGCATTTCGCGCCTCGCGGGGCCAGGGCGGAGACGCCAAACAGGGGCGTTTGATGCCCGATCGACGCCCGCTTGAGGCCCGTTTTGAGGCATATCGATAAATCACCGCGATCGGCGTTTTCGGCTGCGGGCCGAGGTTTTGGCCGTTTTCCTGCATCGGGGCGGTTTATCGTCTCGTGAGGCGTATAAATCATGATTTTTCGCTTTCACGCCGCGGCTCTCCGGCCGCCCAACGTGCGTTTTCGGCATGCGACGGTCGGCTCGGCTGCGCCGGCCGTCGAACGACTGCGCGCTGGCGATAGACCGGCCGGCAAACCGAACTTATCGCCCCGGCGGCTTGCTCGCAATCGTAAGCGATTCACGCGGCGGCCTCGCCTAGCGAGGCTGCCGCGGCGTCAACCGCCGAAAGTCACAGCCAGCCGAGCCAAAACGCTCCGCCGATCCCGGCCGAGACGAGCCCGAGGAGCCACATCGGAGCGTACCAGATGTGGCCGCCGGCGTCGGGTGCAATCAGCGGGGCGTCTTCGGATTGGTTTCTGAGACGCAAGAACAGGTCGAAGGCGATCAGAATGACGATGCCGGCCAGGACGGCCGCGTTCGTGTTGCGGAAATACGAGTACACTCCGAAACCGCCGGCGACGCCGACCGCGATGTCGAAGATCGCGTTGTCGTTATAGATGATGATATACACTGACCTGCTCCCCGTGCGTTAGTTGCTGTTTCGATTCCTCCGAGACGCCCGCAACGCCATTGACATCAGCGCAAACTTCGTAGGGCGAGCAAAGCCCGCCAGCGCCCGCTATTTATAACGGCGGCGCAGACCGTTTGCGACGGTTGGGGCCGCGAGACTTCTGGCGGGCGGCGCCACCCTACATTACTCGACCCCGAATGGGTCAAATTCATCAGCCCAGGGCGAAGCCCTCGTTGTTCTACACAGGTCACGCCGCTTCTGTCGCCCCCAACGGGGCTTTCGCGGTTTCGCGCCGGATTGTGTCCAGGGGCTCGCGCCCCTGGCTACATTCTTTCGCCGCTACGCGGCTGACGTTTTTGCTTTAAGTCCCGGCGCGCCGATTCGCGCTAGTCCCGTAGGGACGGCAGAGT
>DATKRK010000286.1:0-15883 GCA_035532215.1 Pirellulales bacterium
TCGGCCGCAACCAATTGAGCCACGGATGAAACACGGATAAAACACGGATGAAATGCAGAATGAGGCTCTTCCGCAGAATCTATGAGTGGTTTTATCGCCCCTTAGCAGGGTTGGGGTTGCGTTTTCCAAGGCATTGCCGGGCAAATAAACGTGGCGTTGGCAAGTGAGACGCCGGTGAGGAGCCGGTGAGGAGCCGAATTGGAAAACACCATGTCCGATCCGTGTTCGATCCGTGTTTCATCCGTGGCTCGCCCCCCGCCAACTCGCCCCATAAATCTTCGCGGGACGCGGAGAAATAGAACGTTTGTAATACGGATGGCGCAGCCCGCTTCGGAACCTTTTCCGCTTCAATAAGCGAGCATTAACCGCGAAAGTCGAACTAACATAATCAGAATGTTCCCGTACCGCCTAGCGGTGGAGAGCCGGCGGGCGTCAGTTCAATCTCGCGAAGACGGAACTCGTCGCCCTCGCTCTCCTTCCGCCGACGTAGTTCGGCCAACAGCTTTCTGATCTGCTGCTGGTCTTTGCCAAGGGCCACGACTTTCAGATGGTCCGGGGCTCCAAACGGTTTTTCCGTACCGCCCATCGTGACGATAAACCCCTCGCCGCCAACTTCTTCCCAGTTCGATGGATTGATCGTCTCCGTGATTTCGGCGATGATTCCCCTGACTTGGCTCATCCTCCTTTCTTCGTCAGTTCCTGTCAATAAATCATCTACCGAATAGGTGCGGACATCCATGCTTACATCATCTTGCAGAAATCGAACCCCCGTCCGATATCCGGCAAAGAACCCGGCAAAGCAGAAGACGACAAACAACAACGTCGCGACGCTGAACCGCATCCAACGGTGCCTAGCCATCGCACGTGCCTCCAGGCGACCGAACAAAAAGCCAATGAGTGAAAACGCCGAGAAAAGCAGCCGGGTTCCTGGAACCTTTTCCGCTCGCCGCCCAGGATCGGTTGCCACCGGAAAACCTCTCGAACTAGCCGGCATTCGATCGGAATTCGTCTGCTCCGACCCGTGAAATCGGTGTAATCCGTGGTCGGCTCTTCGGCCGGCGAATGAACCACGGATGGCACGGATGACGGAGCCAGTTTAGCAGCAATCGCTTTTATATGTTGGCTGTGGAGATCAGCGTTGTTGCAGCAGGTATTTCTCGGAGTGGAGCTTTGGGTCGATGGCGCGTTCGCGAGGCAGGTAGATGGCCACGTCGATGCCGATGCCATGCAGGTACTTGCACATCAACGGCCCCACATCGCCCCAATCGAGCCCCCCCAGGCCACACCCTAACGCTGGAAGCGCGACGGAGAGCACTCCTTCATCGCGGAAGTGATCGCGGAACCACGCAAGCCCGCCCTCGATATCGTCCATGCGAGAATTCTCTCGCCACTTTCGCTTCGTGGCAAAGAGCATGAACCATTTGACGGCATTCGATGTTTCTAGCGGAGTCGTTAAGTCGGCCAACTCCTGATCGAGCGAAGCTTCGCGCTTGTAGATGCACGGCTTGGCTGCCGTCACTCGCTTCGAGCGGCAGCAGTCTTGATAGTAGACATAGACGTCTGGGAACTGGTACTTCGCCCGCGATGCCAAGCCCTTGCCCATGATGCCTTGCAGGTTCACGCTCACCGTGAGGGTCTGCATTCCAGAAAAGAACATGTCCCCTTCGATCAGCGAGATGTTTTCGCCGATCCGCGCCCGAAAGAAGGGCTTGAAGAAGAAGTTCGGCTCTGGGATGACGGGAATCGCGTACGAGCGGATCAGCCCTTCGACCCGCTTCTTTGTGTCGTGGTCTGCAACGAAGATCGTGTGAACGTATTCGGGCGGAATCCGGTCGGGAACGAGACACTCGGCCATGATCTTGCGCTTCGAGCCGTCCAGTTCGTTCCAATACTCGGCTTGTACGACGCGCCATTGGGCTTCGATCGCCTTTAAGCCCTCGGCGGCCTTGAAGAATTGCGTGGGATTGCTCGCCGCGTTGCCGTCGGTCACCATCACCTGCGGCAACTGCAACACGCTCGGCTTGACGCCGACCACGGCCAGGTCTTTCGCCGCTTTCTCATGAACGACCCGATACATCATCGGGTTGCGCGGCTGGAAGTAGAGGTTGGCGTAGTCCCACAAGCTCGCTCGCTCAGGGGTCGCTTTGTCCTTCCGGTTGCTCACGATCGCCTGGTCGTAAATCGGCGTGAACGGCACGTTCTGAGCGTCGACCAGTCCATGCGACAAGATGCCGTTCTTCAGCATCGAAGGCACGTTCTCGACGTGGGTGATGTAAAACAGGCTTTTGATTTCGGCCTTGCGCGCCACGCTTCGCTCCTGGGCTTGCCGCCTTTTACTATAGCGTTCGGGAAGAGTTGCATACGTTACGACGTGCTATGAGCTACGCATAACACACAAGCCGTAAGGTATTTAAATACATCAGGTCTGCGGGTGTAAACTCGCTTGGTCCTCTTCTGTATGGGATGCCAAATCGCTTCTGCAAGTAGATGCGAATCACTCTTCTCCAGGGGTAACCTTGAGCCCCAATATGGGCTTCGGCATACGCCGTCACCGTTCTAGCCTCCTCATCGGTTAGCTCCTGTTGGCAACGGTAAAGTCCAACATCAAGGTTTGGGGCGCCGAGCCGATGAAAATCGGATCTGACAACGCCGGACGTCGTGGCCTCCCCCAACGCCTTATCGCTCAAAACCGTCGCACAGTGCGACCACATGCCCTTGTCAGCGTCACGAATTAGACGGGCGAGCCCGGACGCACGATCATACGTGAAAACGACGTCGCCGGGTCGAGCCAGATCATACATTTTATCGATATCGGCTCTTCGTTGGCCCGTGTCGGTCCACCGGAGCAATGGAGGGAATTGCGTCAACTCAAACGGGGCGTCTGAATTAGTCACTTTTGGCGCCGTCCGTAGAATATTCCACACTCCGTAAGGGTTGTCTTTATTCTCGCGCAGGTAGGACTCGATGTAGGCTTGGTCATAGACTACTTTCTGACATGCATAGACATCGATCACATGCGGTATTGTGAGAATGTTGCATACCTTTAGGCGGAACGAAGTGCAGAATTTGTAATCGACAACCACAACATCTTCGCCAAGCACGAATCCGACATAACGCCTATTTCGTCCCCAGAACACCAAATCGAGAAACTGAAATGGATGGTTCGTGGGATCCGTACGCCGGAACCGATTGTCTACCAACGTCGCAAGGATGTTCATTGGGCATTACCATGCTTTCAATGTCCGGGCAATTAAGGGAGATGAGGGAGCCTCGTCATCAACACCCCGCAATCGCCTCCCAATCCACCGCCTTCTCCTTATCAATCCTTGGCAACTCGACCGCCATCGCTTCGGGATATTTCTGGGCGGCGCCGGTGTTGAAGACGATGATGCGCTCGTGGGGCTTGATCCAGCCGGTGGAGGCGAGCTGTTCGAGGGCGCCGATGCAGGCGGCGGCTTCGGGACAAATGGAAATGCCTTCGAGCCGCGCGGCAACGCGCATCCAGTCGCGAATCCGCTCTTCGGCGACGGCTAGCGCCAGCCCGCCGCTGGCGCGAACGGCATCGAGAATCATGAAGTCGCCGACGGCCGCCGGCACGCGAATGCCGCTGGCGATCGTCGCGGCGCCGGCGAACGGGTCGGCGAACCGCTCGCCAGCTTCGAAGGCGCGCACGATCGGCGCGCAGCCGGTCGATTGCACCGCGACCATCCGCGGGCGCCGCTCGTCGGCCAGCCAGCCGAGCCGGGCCAGTTCGTCGAACGCCTTCCACATGCCGATCAGCCCGGTGCCGCCGCCGGTCGGGTAGAGCACGACGTCGGGCAGCCGCCAGTCGAACTGCTCGGCCAGTTCCAGGCCCATCGTCTTTTTGCCCTCGATGCGGTACGGCTCCTTGAGCGTCGAAAGATCGAACCAGCCGAGCGGCTGGCGGCCTTCGCGCACGATGCGACCGCAGTCGGTGATCAGCCCGTTGACCAGAAACGTCTTGGCGCCGGCCAGATGGCACTCGTACTGGTTGATGGCCGGCGTGTCGGCGGGCATGAACACATAGGCTTCCATGCCGGCCCGAGCCGCGTAGGCCGCCATCGCGCCGCCGGCATTGCCCGCGGTCGGAATCGCCACGCGGCGGATGCCGAACTGCTTGGCCATCGTGATCGCCATCCCCAGGCCGCGGCTCTTGAAACTGCCGGTCGGCAGTTGCGATTCGTCCTTGATCCAGACGTCGGGCAGCTTGAACTCGGCGCCCAATCGCGGGCAAGGCAGGATCGGGCTCATGCCTTCGCCGAGCGTGACGATCGAGGCGTCGTCGACCGGCGGCAGCAGCTCGCGATAACGCCACATCGTCGGCGGCCGGCTGGCGACTTTCTGTTTGGTCATCTCGCGGCCGACCGCGTCGAGGTCGTATCGCACCCACAGCGGCCGATCGCGGTGGAGCGTTTGGACGCGATCGGCCGGGAGTTGGGTTCCGTCGAGGGCGCTTTCCAGGTGGGTGACGAAGGTGGGCATGGGGAGGGAGTCCAAAGTCCAAAGTCCAAGATTGCAGATATCGTCGTTCCCTCTCCCTTTGGGAGAGGGTTAGGGTGAGGGCAGTACTACGTTCCGCTTGCTCTCGCCGCTGCAATGTCCTTAGGCTGCCCGGCGAAGCAGGCGCGAATCAACTTGACTTTCCGCCAGAATCCGATTCTTTCTCGGCAGCCGGATTGGGCGCCTCATATAAGGCAAATCGCAGTCCATCGCGCTCGCCCGAAACGAGCGGCTTAGGTTTTTCGAGTTTTTCGAACTCTGCGAGCATCGTGGACACCGTTCGATTATTGAGGCGCTCAAACGCTCCATCCAGGCCGAGAAAATGCGTATAAAATCCCCACATCCGCAGGAATCGCTGTCTAACGTCAGGCGGAAATTCCCGTACGACTTCAGCCGCCACGTCGAAGAACTTGTCCGGACTCTCACTTGAGATGATAACGCGGTTCAATTCTTCCATTGCCGTTCGCCCTCACCCCGGCCCTCTCCCAGAGGGAGAGGGAGTTTATTTGCTCCGCACTCCGCGTTTCGCACTCACCCCAGCCCTGCGTTCAGCCCTTGCAAATCGTCCGGCAAGAACCGCCCGTCCTCGCGAATCAGCACATCGTCGAACCAGATCTGCCCGCCGCCCCACTCGGGCGTTTGGATCAGCACGAGATCCCAGTGGACGCGGCTGCGGTTGCCGTTGTCGCACTCGTCGTAGGCGCTGCCGGGCGTGAGATGGATCGAGCCGCCGATCTTTTCGTCGAACAGCGTGTCGAGCATCGGTTGGCGAATGCGGTTGTTGCAGCCGATCGACCACTCGCCGATGTAGCGGGCGCCCTCGTCGCTGTCGAGCACCTGGTTGAGCTTCTCGGTTTCGCCCGAGCACGCGGCCCGCACGATCTTGCCCTCGTGGAACTCGAACTCGACGTCGCGAAACACGATGCCTTGATAGCGCGAAGGGGCGTTGTAGCGGATCGTGCCGTTGAGGCTGTCGCGGATCGGCGCGGTGAAGACTTCGCCGTCGGGAATGTTTCGCTGGCCGTGGCAGGGCCGCACGTTCATGCCGCGAATGGAAAACGCCAGGTCGGTCCCCGGGCCGACCAGCCGCACGCGGTCGGCGGCCAGCATTCGCTTCACGAGCGGCTCCTGGTCGCGGGCCATCCGGGCATAGTCGGCCGTGCAGACATCGTAATAAAAGTCGTCGAACGCCTCGCTGCTCATGTTGGCGGCCTGGGCCATCGAGTCGGTCGGGTAGCGCAGCACCACCCACCGCGTGTGCGGCACGCGGACCTGGCCGTGAACCGGCTGCCACCAGAGCCGCTGGTAAAGGTCCATCTGCTCGATCGGCACGTCGGCGAATTCGCTGGAATTGGCCGCGCCGCGGATGCCGATATAGGCGTTCATCTCGTGCATCCGCGCCTTTTCGAAATCGCCCGCCAGGCCCAGGTTCGTTTCGTTGCCGAAGCGATACAAGGCCCGCAACACAGTGTTGCTCTTCCACGTCACCAGCGGATGGGCGCCGCGCTCGGCGGCCAGTTCGATCAAGCGGCTGACGAGCTGCGCGTCGGGCAGGTCGTAGGCTTCGATCAGCACCTTTTCGCCGGCTTGCAATTGGCAACTATGATCGATGAGAATTTCGGCTAGGCGGTTCAAGCGGGGGTCGTGCATGAGAAAAATCGAAAACGCGGGAAAAAGTCGAGAAAACGAGACGCGTGGGCAATGCCGCGACGCCATGATAGGATATTGCACTCCGTCCAACAACGCACCCACGACGCCACGGCGTCTGCATTGTGTGGCTCGGCCACACTAACCCGAAGCGCCAGCGAGGATCATGACGCGCTGGCGGAAGGCTGCGCGTGAGCAGCCTCGCTAGCGCTTCGGGTTGGTGTAGAAAGCAACGCTCCCTTGCAACCCCGGAAGATCATGCCCCGCTTCAAAGTTCTGCTCACCGATTACGCCTGGCCCAATCTCGACATCGAACGCGAAATCCTTGCCGCTGGCGACGCCGAGCTCGTCGTCGCCCCGCAGGGCGATGTCGAGACGCTGTCCAAATTGGCCGCCGACGTCGACGCGATCATGACCAACTGGGCCAAGGTCCCCGAGGCGGTGATCGCCGCCGCGCCGAAGTGCCGGATCGTGTCGCGGCTGGGAATCGGGCTCGACAATATCGACGTCGCGTTCGCCACGCGGCAAGGCATCGTGGTAACGAACATCCCCGACTATTGCCTGATCGAAGTCGCCGAGCACACGCTGGCGCTGGCGCTTTCGCTGGGCCGCAAAACGGCCTTTTATCATCTCGAAACGAAGGCGGGCCGCTACGCACTGGGCGCCGGGCCGGAACTGCGGCGGCTCGAAGGACAAACGCTGGGCATCATCGGGCTGGGCAATATCGGCCGGCTGGTGGCGGCCAAGGCCTCGGCGTTCGGCTTCCGCGTGATTGCGACCAGCCGCCGCCAGGCAACCGCTCCGCCGGGCGTCGCATGGCGCGATCTCGATGCCTTGCTCGCCGAGAGCGATTACGTTTCGCTGCACGCGCCGAGCACGCCCGAGACGCGGCATTTGATCGGCGCTGCGCAGTTGGCCCGCATGAAGCCGAGCGCGTATTTGATCAACACCTCGCGCGGGGCGCTGGTCGACGAAGCGGCCCTGGCCGAAGCGCTTTCGGCCGGGCGGCTGGCCGGCGCCGGGCTCGACGTGCAGCAGCAAGAGCCGCCCGACTTGAGCCGGCCGCCGTTCAACGATCCGCGCGTGATCGTCACCCCGCACGCGGCGTTCTTCTCGCGGGAAGCGGTGACCGAACTGCGGCGCCGCGTCTCCGAGCAGGTCGTGAAGCGGCTCAACGGCGGGGTTCCCGAGAACGTCATCAATCCGGGCGTGCTCTGAGGGCGGCGGGTAAACATTTTTACATCTTTTACTCGAAGGCTCGGCCAGCAGGAATTTTACGTAGCCCAGGCATTTATGCCTGGGAATCCGCGCCGCAAATCCAACCGTTTTCCTCCGGCAGGCGCCTCTCGGGCCGCGACGCGGCCCGAGAGGCGCCTGCCACACGGGGCGGATCAGACCGGGGGTAGAACGTCCGCCGGTCCCAGGCGTAAACGCCTGGGCTAGGTAAAAGAGACTCCCGCCGGCGCCGCCCGATCGTCCGCTACGGCCGGCACAACCGGCGTCACTTCGACGCCCGCTTTGACCGTCGCGAGAGCGTGTCCTATAGGAATATAGAAATCCCGTGTTGGTTTTTCTCGGCGCGTCGCCCGGCGCCCAGGGCGGCGCCTGCGAAGCTGCCGGTTTGCGCCCCGCGAACGCCGTCGAGCTGACGATCCATGGAAGATATGTCGACGCCGAGCCTCAACGACGCCCGCTGGAGCGAAGAGTTCGTCCGCACGCTTGCCGCTCAGCGCGAACGGGTGCTGGAGTTTTCCAGCGGCCATCGTCGCCAGATCGGCCAGTTCGAAACGGAATTCGCCGGGCAGTTCTCGCAGGTTTCTGAAGGATTGGCCCGCACTCGCCGGGCGTTGGCCGACGAGCAAGCGGCGCTAGCCGCGAGCCGCGAGCAGCTCGAAGCCGCTCAAGCGAAGCTCAAGCTCGACGAACGGAGCTTCGCCGAACAGCGCCGCAATTACGAGAGCGACGTCGAGGAACTGGCCCATCAGCGGCAACGGGCGCAAGAGAAGCTGGCCGATCTGGATCGCCAGCTCGAGGCGACCGAAGACGAGAAGTCTCGCACGAAGCTCCAGCGGCGCCGCATCGCTCAGGAGTTGAAAGAGCAGCGAGAGAAAACGAAACAGGAGTTCGAGCAGCAACGGCTCGACATCGAGCGCGCGCAGGATCGCTTGGGCGAGACGGGCGCCCTGGCGGCGGAACTGGCCGAGTTCCGCCAGCGCCGTGCGGACTTGGAGGAGCAGCTTGCTGAATTCGAGTCGCTGCGGGAGCATTGCGGCGAATTGGAGCGGCACTCGACCGAACTCGGCGAACGCTGCAACGCGCTAGAACAAGAAACCGCAGAGCTGAACGAGCTTCGCGAACGCTGCAACGCGCTAGAACAGAAAACCGCAGAGCTGAACGAGCTTCGCGAGCACTGCAATGCGCTAGAACAGAAAACCGCAGAGCCGAACGAACTTCGCGAACGCTGCAATGCGCTCGAGCAAGCAGCGGCAGAACTGAACGGATTGCGCGAGCGCAACGCCGAACTAGAGCGGCAACTGGCGGACCGGCCGGCGGAGATCGAGGCCGGGCCGCAACTCGCCCAGCTCGCCGCCCAGCGCGATCGGCTGGCTCTGCAGTTGGCCGAAACCGAGGCGCGCCTGGCCGAGGCCCAACGGCAAGCGCCGAGCACGGAGGGCGAGGCCAAGCTGGCCCAAGAATTGGCCGACATGCAGCGCCGCTATCAACTGGCCATGGACGACGTGCGCGAGGCGAAAAAGAAGAGCGCCGAATTGGAAAAACGCCTTGCCGCCGGCGGCGCGGCCCCCGCGGCGCCGAGCGGCGCCGGCGACGCCATGGATTGGGAGGCGCAAAAGCGCCGCTTGCTGGCCGCCCTGGAAGCCAACGAAGAAGACGGAGAAGACGAGAGCGAAGAGCACCGCGCCGAACGCCTCAAGATACGCGACGTCGTCGCCAAAACCGACGCCGTGCTGGCCGCCAAGGACCAGGAGATCGAAGAACTCAAGCAGTTGCTCGACGCGCAGTCCAACAACATCGGCGAGATGGCCGTCGGGGCGCAGGCGATCGCCGAAATGCTGAACCAAGATGAAATGGTCGCCGCCGAACGCGAACGGCTGGTGCAACTGCAAAAGGAGTGGGAAGAGAAGCTGCGGCAGGCCGAAGTCGACCTCTCGGTGCAACGGGCCAAGATCGCGCGCGAGCGGGCCGAGATCGAAGAACGCCATCGGCTGCTGCAACAGCAACAGGCCGAGCAGGGCGAAGGCGGTTCGTCGGCCGACGGCGCGAAGTCCAAAAAGCCGCCTCGCGGCCGCTGGCTGACCCGGCTGGGGCTCAAGGAACAGGACGAGGAATAGCCGCCGCCAGCGGCGCATTCGGCCCCGGCAGGCCGCCGACTTCCATGCCTTCGCCGAAGTAATACTTGCGGGCTTCGGGATTGGCCAGCACTTCTTGCGGTTGCCCGTGACACAGCACCTGCCCCGCGCGAATCACGTAGCTGCGATCGGTGATCTGCAGCGTCTCGCGCACCTGGTGGTCGGTGATCAAGATCGAGATGCCCGCGTCGCGCAGCCCGCGGATGATCTCCTGAATGCTGGCGATCGTGACCGGGTCGATGCCGGTGAACGGTTCGTCGAGCAGGATCAAACGCGGGTTCGAGACCAGGCAGCGGGCGATTTCCAGGCGGCGGCGTTCGCCGCCCGAAAGCGACATGGCCAGCGACTTGCGCAAGCGGGCAATATTGAACTGGTCGAGCAGTTCGTCGCAGCGGCGATGCCGCGTCTTGCGATCGATGCCGATCATTTCCATCATGCCCAGTAGGTTCTTCTCGACCGTGAGCTTGCGGAACACGCTCGATTCCTGGGCCAGGTAGCCCATGCCGCCTTCGCGGGCGCGGCGATACATGGGCCAGCGCGTGACGTCCAGGCCGTTGAGCACGACCCGGCCGGCGTTGGGCTCGATCATGCCGCAGGCCATGCGAAAGCTGGTCGTCTTGCCGGCGCCGTTAGGACCCAACAGGCCGACGATCTCGCCCTGGTCGACGTTGAAATCGACGCCGTCGACCACGCGGCGGCGGCCGTAGATCTTGACCAGGCCGTGTACGCTGAGAATGGATTTGCTCATAGGTCCTCCTTGACCAACGAAGTGCGGGCGAACGAAATGCGTTGGCTCGGCCGCCGCTAGCCCGGATTATTCATCAGCCCCGAGAATGCTCGACAAAGCGCTTCACACTAACCCGAAGCGCTAGCGAGGTAAGGCGATTGCTCCACCTCGCTTGCGCTTCGGGTTGGTATGGGCTGATGAATAATCCGGGCTAGCGGACGAAGCCCATTCGCCCGAAATTGGGAAACAGCGGAAACCAAATATCGGTATACGGCAGATGATCCAGGCCATGCGGCCAATAAATGAACAGCGCCTTGCCGATCAGCAACTCGCGGCTCACGAAATACTCGCTGGAACTCCACATCCGGCTGTCTTTGCTCTGCGGGCTGTTGTCGCCCAGCATTAGGAATTCGTCGGGACCGAGCCAGTACGCGGCGGCGTCTTGCCGCCAGTGGATGCTGTCGCCGGGGGCGGCGGAACCGTCTCGCCGATGGCGGTGGATATCGGTGTAGTAGACGTCTCGCGACAGGCGGACGCTGGAAAACTCCAGCGAAGCGCCATGGGAACCGAGCCGGGCCGGCGCCAGATCGTCTTGTTGCGGAGTCAGATTGTCTAGGGGACCGTAGACGCCCGTGAATTCGAGCGACTTGCCGTCGACCCACAAAAACAGCTCGTCGTTGACGTTGGCGAACTCGACATGGTGCGCGCCGGGCCCGCGGACCGGCGTTTCGACCGAAGCCTTGAACGAGGGATCTGCCGAAATCGAAAACGTCGCCAGTCCGCCGGCCAGATTGATGCGGCACTGGAAGAGTACGCCGCCCTCGACGAGTTCCAAGAGCGCTTCGCCTTCGTCGCTTTCGGCCTTCAAGCGGCAAGCCAGCGATAAATCGCCGACCCAGTTGCCTTCGAGCGGATCCTCGTTGATGAATCTAGCCGGACGACCGGTATTGTAGGCGTAAAAATCGGTAATCAACTTCGCGTCGACGGGCGCCGGCCGTTCGGGCGACTTGGCCTCGACCGCCGCCCGCCAGTCCTCCGCCGTGGGGACCAGATGCTGATAACCCAGCCACTCGTCCTGGTCGCTTTGACCGTCGTAGTGAAAGGTCTTGCCGTCGCGATCGACGCTCCAGGCTTCCGGGCGAGAATCGGAGCCCGACCCCCAGCGCCGCGGAAATCGGGACGCCCACGGTTCGGGCAATTGGTAGTCGTTTTCGTAAACGGTTTGCAGCGTCGCCTGCACTTTGGGGGCCGGCTTGTGCGCGATCTTCAGCGCCCCCTTTTGCTTCATCTGCGCCGTGATTTCGGCCGACAGCAAACCGTGCGGCAATTCCTCGTCGGTCGTGAAAATGTCGCCGTGGTGAATCACCACGGTTTCGTTCGGCAAGCCGACCAAGCGCTTGATGAAATTGATCTTGGCCTGTTCCGGGTATTTGAACACGGGGATGTCCCAGCGCTTCGGCTCGCCGATTTGATAGGCCGACTTGCCGACGATGATCCGGTCGCCCTTGTACGAAGGAGGCGGTTCCGGACCGTCGGGCTCGTCCGGGCCGAATCGCATTTCATAACGGCAATTCGGGCAGGTACACGCCACCTGGCGGTTCGCCAGAATGTATTCCTGACGATCGCGCGAGTGGGTCATGCCTTCCGGGGGAACTTCCTGGCTGGCGCCGACCTGGTAAGGAAAGCCGCACTTGTTGCACTTCACGTCTTTGTGCTGGCCCATCAAGGTTGGCGCCATCGATCCCGTGGGGATCACGAAGGCTTCGGCCTCGAAAGTGCGAAACAAGAACGCCAGCACGAAGGCGATCACGATCGATTCGACCGTTTCGCGCACGCCGTCCTTGACTTCGCTCGGGGCGCCTTCGGACGATTGGCCGCCGGCCGCGGCATCGGTTTTATTGCGGGGACGGGATTCGTTTTTCTTGGCCATTTCAGTGAATATACCGGATTCTTGCCAGGTCAGGAACTTGAAAACCTCGCAGTGTGCCGCTCAGCCGGCTGGGCCAATAGACCAGAAACGGCTTACCGATCAGCAGTTCCGCAGCCACCCCTCCCCCGCCAAAGCGGTTGCGGCTGTCTGCAGCCAAGGGGCTGTTGTCGCCCAGCACGAAGTATTCGTCGGCGCCGAGTCGATATTGGCGGGCCTCGCCCCGGATTCGGCCCGCCGCCAGCGAGCCGGATTCCGGGGCCGTATAGTAAATATCGCGAAACAGCTTGAGATCCCACAGTTCGATTTCCGCGCCCTCGGAAGCGACGGCGATCGGCCGCGAAGTCGGACGAAAAGGCGCCGTCGTGGGCCGATAAGCGTGCGACAGCACGACTCGGCCGTCGAATGCTAGCAGCACCTGCTGGTCGACCAGCGCCAGTTCCAAGCGGCTGCTCTGGCCCCGGGCGGCGGGCAAATCTCCGGCCTCGGCGACCGGCAGGCCATCGGCCTTCAAAACGGCGCGCCGCCGTTCGACTTGCCATTCGAGCAGGAATTGGCTTTGCCCGTCGGTCAGAAAGAAAACCACGCTGCCGGGCCCCGAGCTCCGGATCCGGCACGACAGCATCAGGTCTCGCACCGGGTGCGTTTCGACCACGGCCCGCGCCTGGTTGTAACCGTAGCGGTCGGTGATCGCAGCTTCATCCGCCTCCGCGGGCGAACCCGGCCGGCGGCGCCAATGCCGATAAGTGAGCCAATCGAGTTCGCCGCCCGCCGCGCCGGCGCCTGGCGAGCGGGGGGCGTCAGCCCCCCGGTTACCGGACGTTGCGGTTGCGCCGCACAACCCGGAGGCTGACGGCGCCGGCTCGCCATTGCTCGCCGCCGGGCGCCAAAAACGACCGTCCGCAGCTTGCCAACGCGTAAGATCAGATTCTCCTTGCCAGCGCGGCGGAAGCTGCGGCGTGCGGCGTAGCTGCGCATTGGCGTCGTACACCAGAATCGCCAGCGAACGCAATTCGTCCAATGTCTTGCGTTGGATCTCGCCGTTGGCGTAAACGTCGCCGTGGCGAATTTCGATCGTTTCCCGCGGCAAGCCGGCGACGCGTTTGACCAGCATCTCGTCGGCCGCTTCGGGATTGCGAAACGCCGCCATCTCCCAGCGCCGCGGCGGTCGCACGGCGAAGGCCGTCTTGTACACCAGCAATCGGTCGCCGTCGATCGCCTCGGCCGCGGCCAGTTCCTGGCCCAGAAAATCGCAATTCGGGCACACGGCCCGCTTGCCGGCCATTGCCGGAAGGTCGGCGCCGCAATCGAACTCGTGCCCGCAGTCGTCGCACGTCAGCCGCCGGTGCTCGCCCAGCAGGGTTTCGGCCATCGAGCCGCTGGGCACGACGAACCGCTGGGCAAGCCAGGTTCCGCTCAGCAGTCCGGCGATCAGCAAGCCGACTCCGCCTTCGACTGCCTGGCGCAGAAGCGTGCGGCGAGTCTTGCGGCGCCGGGTTGATTCGAAGACCGCCATATCAAGTAGGGCATACATTCTTGTCTGCCAGTAGGGCGCAAGTCGATGTTCGCGGCGAAGCCTGTAGGGAACGCCCTCCGTGGCGTTCCGAGAATCGCGAATCGGCGCAATAATTACCCGGCTCTCGGAACGCCACAGAGGGCGTTCCCTACATAGTCAACATACGAACCGCTTATTACGCCCCTGCCATTTTGCCAAATCCACCAACGTTTTTTGGCAGGCAGGAATGCCCGCCCTACTTTTCGCCGCCGGTTTCCAGCACGGCGAGAAAGGCCTTTTGGGGAATATCGACGTTGCCCACCGACTTCATCCGCTTCTTGCCTTCGCGCTGCTTGGCCCATAGTTTGCGCTTGCGCGTGATGTCGCCGCCATAGCATTTGGCCGTGACATTCTTGCGCATGGCCGAGATGGTTTCGCGAGCGATGATCCGCGTGCCGATCGCGGCCTGAATGGCGACCTCGAACATGTGCCGGTCGATTTCGCCGCGCAGCTTTTTGACGATCGCCCGCCCCCGCCGGTCGGCGTCGGCCCGATGGCAAATCACCGACAGTGCATCGACCCGCTTGCTGCCGACCAGAATATCGAGCCGCACCAGGTCGGCCGGGAAGTAGCCGACCAGTTCGTAGTCCATCGTGCCGTAGCCGCGCGTGCAGCTTTTCAGCTTGTCGTGCATGTCGTAGATCACTTCGGCCAGTGGCAGGTTGTAAGTCAGCATGGCCCGCGCCGGCGACAGATACTCGGTGCGGATGTATTCGCCGCGGCGATCGTTGCACAGTTGCATCACCGGCCCCATGACTTCGCTCGGCAACACGAAATTGACTTTCACCACCGGCTGGCGGAACTCTTCGATCTGGCCCTGGTCGGGCACTTTCTGCGGATTGTAAATCCGCAGCGTTTCGCCGCTCTTGGTGACGATCTCGTAAGTCACGTTCGGCGCCGTTTGCACCAGGTCGAGATTGGCTTCCTGCTCCAATCGCTGCTGGATGATTTCCATGTGCAACAGGCCCAGGAACCCGCAGCGGAAGCCGAAGCCCAGCGCGTCGCTGGTTTCCGGCTCGAAGATGAAACTCGGGTCGTTGATGCTGAGCTTGGTCAGCGCTTCGCGCAGCTCTTCGAAGTTTTCGCCGTCGGAAGGATAGAGCCCGCAGAACACCATCCGCTTGGGCTGCTGGTAGCCGGGCAAAGCGGGCGCGCTCGTTTCGCCGGGCACGCTCACGGTGTCGCCGATATGCACGTCGGCCAGGTCCTTGATGTTGCAGATCAGGTAGCCCACCTGGCCGGCTTGCAGCGAGTCGCAAGGCCGTCGCTGCGGGGCGAACTGGCCCAGTTCGAGCACTTCGTGGACCGTGCCGACCTTGAGGAACTTGATCTTCTGGCCCTTGCGGACCGTGCCGTTCATCAGCCGCACGTAGGTGATGGCGCCGCGGAACTCGTCGTAGTGCGAATCGAAAACCATCGCCTGCAAATCGGCGTCCGGGTCGCCCTGAGGAGGCGGAATCCGCTTGACGATCGCTTCCAGCAAAGGTCCGATGCCCAGCCCGGTCTTGGCGCTGCACGGCAGCACGTCGGCCGGATCGATGCCCAGGCTCTGCTCCATCTCTTCCATCACCTGCTCGGGCCGGGCGTGCGTAAGGTCGATCTTGTTGAGCACCGGCACGATCGACAGGTCGCTTTCCATGGCGGCGAAGGCGTTGGCCACGGTTTGCGCCTCGACCCCCTGGAAGGCGTCGACCAACAGCAGCGCCCCCTCGCAGCAAGCCAGGCTGCGCGAGACTTCGTAGTGAAAATCGACGTGGCCCGGCGTGTCGATCAGGTTCAGCTCGTAGACCTCGCCGCCCGAGACGTATCGCATGCAGACGGCCCGCGCCTTGATCGTGATGCCGCGCTCGCGTTCCAGATCCATGTCGTCGAGCAACTGCGCGCGCAGCTCGCGACGGCTGACCGTGCCGGTCTGTTCGATCAGGCGGTCGGCGAGCGTACTCTTGCCGTGATCGATGTGAGCGATGATGCAGAAGTTGCGGATATGTTTGCAGTCGATTTTAGCCACAAATCAAGCCTTGGGGTTTCAGGCGCCAAAACGAGCCACGGATGGAACACGGATGAAACACGGATGCGAGACGAGACATTCCTGCCGTGGGGCGGCCTTCCAGGCCGTCGACGATTGACGGCCTGGAAGG
>DATKRK010000287.1:0-7775 GCA_035532215.1 Pirellulales bacterium
CGCGTCCTTCGGCGCTGGGCTTGAACGGGGCATGGGCCACGCCCAAAAAGCCGGGATTGCCGGGGTTGGCCCACGGCGCCGTGATCATCTTGGGCGTGAGACTGACGAACGGCGGCATCGCCGGCTGCGTGGCGCCTTGCAACTTGGAGACCACGGATCCCAGCGCAGGCCAGCCGCCTTGCGGCTGCGCGGCTTGCGTGCGGCCGGTCAGGCATTGAAACGCCGCATGCTGCCCTTCGGAACCGACGACCGAGCGAATGAAGGCCAGCTTGTCGCTCATCGCCGCCAACCGCGGCAGGTGCTCGCAGATCTCGATCCCCGGCACGTTGGTGGCGATCGGGCTGAACTCGCCGCGAACCTCGAGGGGCGCCTCGGGCTTCAGGTCAATCATGTCCTGGTGCGGCGGTCCGCCCGAGAGAAAGACCATGATCACGGCCTTGTGCGGCGAAGACTGGCCGCTGTTTGCTTCGGCCCGCAGCAGATCGGGCAGGGCCAGGCCGCCCATCGCCAGGCTGCCGATTCGCAAGAAGCTGCGCCGCGAAAGGCCGTCGCAATACCGCTGGCCGGGCCCCAGAATCGTCAGCATGGCTCAACCTCCCAGGCGAAATTGGCTCGTCCCGCCGATGCGTATGCCCGCTGCTAAGATAACGTGCCCGGTCCACAAATCCAAGCTGGCTTATTCGTTGGATTCTTCCGCAGAGTCTGCGGGTGGTTTTGTCTCACATGGCGCTCTCGGCGCCGCGCGTCGGTGAGCCGGAGGCGTCAGCCTCCGGGTGCGCTGCGATCCGACCCGGCGGCTGACGCCTCCGGCTCGCCTGAGATCGGCAGCTCGCTGCTGGCGAAATAACCGCGATTGTGCGATGATGGCGCAAGGAGCAACGCCGCGGAGCTTGAAGGGCCCAGAACAGCTCCGGGCGAGGAAAGTCGCCTGACCGCGGTGCAGTGGGGAGAGCGCGCGATGAGCGATACCGTCAAGCTAATTTGCCAACTCTACGACCAGACCAGCGACCTCGTTTGCCTGGCGACGCTGCGGGGAAAGCCGTTCTATCTGAACCCCGCCGGTCGCCGCCGCCTGGGCGCCGTCGACCTGGACGTTTCGCAGAGCAGCCTGTTGGCCTTCTACGCCGATGAAACCGGCTCGCGGCTGCGCAAGACGGTGTTTCCCGCCGTTCGCGATCAGGGGCAATGGCAGGGGCATGGCGCGCTGCGGAACCTGCAAACGGGCCAGAACATCGACGTTGAAATCACGGCTTTTTTGGTGCAGCACCCGCGCAAGAAGAAATCGGTCTGCTTGGCGCTGGTGCACCGCGAACAAGTCGACCTCCGCCGCGCGCAGGAAAGCGAATCGCTGAAGAACGCCGTGCTCGAATCGTCGCTCGATCCGATCGTGGCCGTCGACCACGAAGGGCTGATCACCGAGTTCAATCCGGCCGCCGAAAAGACGTTCGGCTATTCGCGTACGCAAGTACTCGGGCAAAAGCCCGACGCGATCTTGTTTGCGCCCGTCTCGGGCGGGCAGTCCGACCGCGTCGAACGCAACGTGACGGCGGCCGAAGGCTCGATGCTCGGCCGCCGCACCGAAGTCACGGCCATGCGGGCCAGTGGCGAGCGGTTTCCGGCCGAGATGGCCATGACCATCAACCGCAGCAACGGCCAGCCGGTGTTCACCTTTTTCCTGCGCGACATCGGCGAGCAGAAACGCGCCGAACGGGCCCTGCGCGATTCCGAGGCGCTGTACCACTCGCTGGTCGAAAGCCTGCCGATGAACGTGTTCCGCAAAGACATGCAGGGCCGCTTCACGTTCGCCAACCGGCTGTTTTGCGAAACCCTGGACGCCTCGCCCGAGGAGGTGATCGGCAAGACCGACTTCGATTTCTACAAGCACGACCTGGCCGAAAAATATCGCCAGGACGACAAGCAGGTGCTGGCCAGCGGCCAGGTGCTGGAAACCGTCGAAGAGCATCAGAAGCCCGACGGCGGCAAGCTTCACGTGCAGGTGCTGAAAACGCCGATTCGCGACGGCAAGGGACGCCTGGTCGGCACGCAGGCCATGTTCTGGGACGTCACCGCCCGGCGCCGCGCGGAAGACGCGCTGCGCGAAAGCGAGCAGCGCCTGCAATCGATTCTGGACAACGCCACGGCCGTGATCTACGTCAAAACCGTCGACGGCCGCTACGTGCTGGTCAATCGCTCGTTCGAGTCGCTGTTTCACATCAACCGGCACGAAATCGTCGGCAAGACCGATTACGACATGTTCCCTCGCGATCTGGCCGACGTATTTCGGGCCAACGATCAGCAAGTGCTGGCGGTCGGGGCCGCTTTGCAATTCGAGGAAGTGGCGCCGCACGACGACGGCCCCCACACGTATCTTTCGACCAAATTCCTGCTCTACGACGCCGCGGGCGTGCCGCACGCGCTGTGCGGCATTTCGACCGACATCACCGAACGCAAGCGCGCGGAGAAGATCCTTTCGCGGCAGGCGCTCGAAGCCAAACTGGTACACCGCGCCACGACGATGGCCGCCGACACCGAAAGCTTCGAAGAGGCGCTGCAATCGTGCGTCGACATCGTCTGCGACATGACCGGCTGGCCCGTGGGCCACGCCTATCTGCCCAGCGAAGACGACCCCGACGATCTCGTGCCGACGGACATCTGGCGCCTCGACCCGGCGGGCCATTTCGCCGCTTTGCGCGAAGCGACCTCGCGCACGCGCTTCCAGCGCGGCGTCGGCCTGCCGGGGCGCATTTGGGCCGCGGGCGAGCCGGTCTGGGTCGCCAACATGCAAACCGACGCTTTTCCGACCGGCAAGCCGCAGACGGCCCGCGGCCAGTTCATCGCCTCTTCGGGCGTCAAAGGCGCCTTCGGCTTTCCGATCAAGGTGGCCGGGAAGACGGCGGCGATCCTCGAGTTCTTCAGCACCGAAGAGATGGCGCTCGACGAACACTTGCTGATGATGGTCCGCAGCGTCGGCGAGCAGGTTGGACGCGTGATCGAGCGCAAACGCGCCGAGAGCGAACTGCTGGCCGCCAAGGACGCCGCCGAAAGCGCCAACCGCGCCAAGAGCATTTTCCTGGCCAACATGAGCCACGAAATTCGCACGCCGATGAACGGCATCATCGGCATGACCGAACTGGTGCTCGACACGCCGCTGACTTCCGAACAGCGCGAATACCTGTCGCTGGTCAAGGAATCGGCCGACTCGCTGCTGACGGTGATCAACGACGTGCTCGACTTTTCCAAGGTCGAGGCGGGCAAGCTCGATCTGGAATGGGTCGCCTTCGGCCTGCGCGACAGTCTGGGCGACGCCCTGAAATCGATGGCCTTCCGCGCCCACAACAAGCAACTCGAACTGGCCTGCCGCGTCGAGCCGCACGTGCCCGACGCCGTAACCGGCGACCCTGGCCGGCTGCGCCAGGTGCTGGTCAACCTGGTCGGCAACGCCGTCAAATTCACCAACGAAGGCGAAGTTGTCGTCGAAGTCGACGTCGCCTCGCAGAACGAACGCGAAGTCGAACTGCACTTCTGCATTTCCGATACCGGCATCGGCATTCCGCCCGACAAGCAGCAACTGATCTTCGGCGCCTTCGAGCAAGCCGATACGTCCACCACGCGGCGCTTCGGCGGCACGGGGCTGGGGCTGAGCATCTCCAACAAACTGATCGAGTTGATGGGCGGGCGGATTTGGGTCGAGAGCGAAGCCGGCCGCGGCAGCCGCTTCCATTTCACGGCCAAGCTTGGTTTGGCCGCCGAGGGCGAGGCCAGGCGGCCGGCGCCCGAACCGCTGGCCATTCCGGGCCTTGCGGTGCTGGTGGTCGACGACAACGTCACGAACCGCCGCATTTTGTCGGAGATGCTCTCGAATTGGCAAATGCGTCCGGCCGAGGCCGACGGCGCCGCCGAGGCGCTGGAGAAAATGCACGCGGCCGCCATGGCCGGCTCGCCCTTTCCGTTGGTCCTGCTCGACGCGCACATGCCCCACGTCGATGGCTTCATGCTGGCCGAGAAAATCCACGAACAATCGCAACTGGCCGGCGCGACGATCATGATGTTGACCTCCGGCGACCGGCCGGGCGACGCCGCCCGCAGTCAACGGCTGGGCATCGCCTCCTATCTGATGAAGCCGATCAAGCAATCGGACTTGTTCGACGCAATCATGCACGCGCTGGGCGCGCCGGCCTTGGCGGCGGTCGTACTTGACGAAACGGCGCCTGGTCCCGCGACGCCCCACAAGCAGCTCCGCGTGCTGCTGGCCGAAGACAGCCTGGTGAATCAGAAGCTGGCCGTCTGCCTGCTGGAGAAATGGGGCCATCAGGTGTCGGTCGTGTCCAACGGCCATCAAGCCATCGCGGCCGTCGCCGCGCAGCCGTTCGACCTGGTGTTGATGGACGTGCAGATGCCCGAACTCGACGGCTTGGAAGCCACCGCCGCCATCCGCCGCAGCGAAGCCGACGGACCGCGGCGCCTGCCGATCGTGGCCATGACCGCGCACGCCATGGTCGGCGACCGCGAGCGCTGCCTGGCCGCCGGCATGGACGGCTATCTCGCCAAGCCGATTCGCGCCCGCGAACTGCTGGCGATCATCGAACAGGTGCTTTCCGGCGGGGCGCACGTCAAGCCGGCCGCCACGGCCGCGGCCATAAAATCGGCGGTGGTCGATTGGGCGACCGCGCTCGATCGCTTGCAAGGCGATCGCGGGCTGTTGGAAGAAATCGTCGGCGTGTTTCGCGAAGAATGCCCCCGGCTCTTGACCCAGGCCCGCCAGGCGATCGCCGACGGCGACGCGGCTCAGTTGCGGCTGGCCGCCCACACGCTCAAAGGCGCGCTGGTCAATTTCGCGGCCAGCGACGCCGTCGACGCCGCGCGGCGTTTGGAAATGATCGGCAAGCAGGGCGAAATGGACGCGGCGCCTCAGGCTTTGAGCGATCTCGAACGACAACTCGAGCGGCTTCAGTCCGCGCTCGACGAGATGCAAGTCGCCGGCCGCGAGTAACGAAAGGGACGAAACCTTGCGCGTGTTGGCGCTCGATATCGGCGGCGCGAACTTGAAGGCGGCCGACGGCCTGGGCTTCGCCGCCAGCCGGTTTTTTCCGCTCTGGCAACAGCCGGGCGAATTGCCCGCGGCGCTGGCCCGGCTGATGGCCGCGGCGCCGGCGGCCGATCGCTACGTGGCGACCATGACGGGCGAACTGGCCGATTGCTTTGCGACCAAGGCCGAAGGCGTGGCGGCGATCTTGGCGGCCCTGGCCGCCGGCGCCGCGGGGCGCGAGACGCGGGTTTATCTGACCGACGGCTCGTTCGTCTCGCCCGAAGAGGCGCTCGAGCGGCCGCTGTCGGCCGCCGCGTCGAATTGGCATGCGCTGGCCCGTTTCGCCGGGCGTTTCGCCCCGCGGGGCGCAGGGCTGTTGATCGATATCGGTTCGACGACTTGCGACGTGATTCCGCTGGTCGACGGCCGGCCGATGGCCGCCGGCGCGACCGATCCCGATCGGCTGGCCGCCGGCGAGCTGATCTACACCGGCGTCGTGCGCAGCCCGGTTTGCGCCGTGGCGGCGGCGCTGCCCTGGCGCGGCAAACAGACGCCGACGGCCCACGAGCTGTTCGCCACGACCTGGGACGCTTACTTGACGCTCGGCGAATTGCCCGAAGAGCCCGACTGCACGCACACGGCCGACGGCCGGCCGGCCACCAAGGCGGCGGCCCGCGATCGATTGGCCCGTGCGATCTGCGCCGACCGCAAGATGTTCGACGAAGCCGACGCGCTCGCCGCGGCGACGGCCATCGCCCGGGCCCAATTGGCGAAGATCGCCGTCGCGGCGCAAGGCGTCTTGCGCCGGCTGCCGGCGGCGCCGGGCACGATCGTGATCTCGGGCCAAGGCGAGTTTCTCGCCCGGCAGCTTTTGGATCGCATGCGGCTTTCCGCCGCAATCGTCTCGTTGCGCGAGCAGCTTGGCCCGGAGCTTTCGCGTGCGGCGCCGGCCCATGCGCTGGCCGTACTGGCAAGGGAAGCCGGCGGGGCGGCCCATTCGGCGAGCCGGAGGCGTCAGCCTCCGGGTCGTAGCGAGAGCTTCTCACTGATCCAAACGACGAGTGGAAATTCCTGCTCTCGCACGTAACGCACGGCGGCCAATACTTCGGCCTCGCCGCCCAGTTTCCTTTTCGACCCTGACTCGGTCCACCAAGTACCGCTGGCCGGCCGCGCCCAACGGCGATTGAGCGCGCGACTGCCGTAGCTCTTGAAGTCGCCCAGCACGTCTGAAGGATCCGGGTCGCCCGGCACGCCGACGACCAGATGCGCATGATTCGTCATGACGGCGACTGCCAATAAAAGCCACTTCCGGTAATTCGCCGTTTCTTGAAACTGGGCGAGCAATACCTCGGCTTGCGCCGCGTCAAGCTTGATCGGCAGACACTTCAATCTATCGGCAGCGAATCTGGCGAGTCGCGGCAGATCCGCGTCGTAGGGCGTGCCGGGAACGTTATGCGTGACGTGCGCCCCTGAGCCGTCGCGCATCTTGCCGACGAAGCCGCGTGGATCGCCGGGAAGCCAGTTGCCGTAAAAGGTGGACGTCAGCAGCCAGTAGCGATCCATATTTCGAGGTTCCGTTTTCGGAGAGAGGAGCCATGCGTTATCATAACGACGCTCGCCGCACCGGTGAGCCGGAGGCATCCATATTCGGCGAGCCGGAGGCGTCAACCTCCGCGTCGTAACGGCAACACGCCGCAATGAGCGTCGAACGTGGCGTCACCGGGGGGCTAACGCCCCCCGCTCGCCGTGCGGCGAGCGATCGCACCGGCGAGCCGGAGGCGTCAGCCTCCGGGTTGTAGCAGCAACACGCCGCAATGAGCGTCGAACGCGGCGTCACCGGGGGGCTAACGCCCCCCGCTCGCCGCGCGGCGAGCGATCGCACCGGCGAGCCGGAGGCGTCAGCCTCCGGGTTGTAACAGCGACTCTGCAATTAGCGCAAGGCCGGCGCAGGACGGCTCTGGAAAGCCTTTGGACATCGGAGCCATCCCATGAAAAACCCAACGGTCGTGAAACTGGGCGGCAGCTTGCTCGATCTTGCGGATCTGGCGCCGCGGCTGCGCGATTGGCTGGCTCGGCAGCGGGCGTGTTCGACAGTCCTTGTCGCCGGCGGCGGGCGGATGGCGGACGTGGTGCGAGACGCCGACCGCTTGCACCGCCTGGGAGAAACCGCCTCGCACTGGCTTTGCATCCGCGTGATGACAATCAACGCCGAGTTGCTAGCCGCGCTGCTCCCCGAAGCGAGCCTCTGCCGCTCGCTGGCCGACTGGCGCTCGCCCAAAGTAGACGAGGCATCCTGCCTCGTTCTCGATCCTTGGCTCTTTCTGCACGAAGAAGAACCGCAAGTTACCGGACAAACGCTGCCCGAGAGTTGGCAAGTGACGAGCGATTCGATCGCCGCGAGATTTGCGGCGGCGATCGGCGCCGCCGAACTCGTGCTGCTCAAATCGGCGCTGCCTGAAGCAACGTGGACGCTGGCCGATGCCGCCGCGGCGGGCTATGTCGACGAGTTCCTGCCTCGGCTCGCAGATGCGACGCCGCAGATCCGTTGCGTCAATCTGCGCGCCGCAGGCTTTCCACAATCGATCTGGCAGCACGGATCGCCCTAGCGCCGCTCTCGGAACGCCCTAGCACAAATAGATGGAGGGACGGGCGCCCTCGCCCGAAGACATGGAGGGACGGGCGCCCTCGCCCGTCGCGTCATTCTTACGCGTCTCGAAGATCGACGGGCGAGGGCGCCCGTCCCTCCACG
>DATKRK010000288.1:0-7788 GCA_035532215.1 Pirellulales bacterium
CCTACAGCACGCGGAAAAGATCGCTCGACCGCCCGGTGAAATTCCGCGGGCGAGGCGACTTGCGAAACCTGGGTGCGGAACTCGCGGGCGCCGGGCCGGCCTTGGGCGTAGCAACAGGCGAACTTGCGCATCAAGATCGTCCCCTTCTGCTCGCCGAAACGCTCGACGACCAGGCGGTAGTGGTGCAATAAGAGTTCGCGCTCTTCGGCCAGCGAGAGCTCGGGCGGAATCGGCTCGCCGGCCAGCGCCGCTTGCGCTTGGCGAAACAGCCACGGCTTGCTGAGCGCCGCGCGGGCGATCATCACGCCGTCGACCCGGTAGCGGCGAAAGGCCTCGACCACCTTGGCCGCCGAATCGAGGTCGCCATTGCCGATCAGCGGAATCCGCTTGAGGTGTTCTTTGAGCGACGAGATGCGCTCCCAGTCGGCCGAACCTTGAAAGAAATCCTGCGCCGTGCGGCCGTGAACGGTCAGCGCCGCGGCGCCGGCCGATTCGACGACCTGGGCGATTTCGACGGCCGTGATCTTGTCGCGCGTGCAGCCGAGGCGAATCTTGGCGGTGACGGGCGTGGGCGCGCAGGCCTTGACGACGCGTTCGATGATCGCCCCGACGCGATCGGGAAAGCGCAGCAAGTACGAGCCGCTGTGGGCCGAAGCGGTGATTTGCTTCACCGGACAGCCGAAGTTGATGTCGACCACGCTCACGCGGAACTCGTGCGCCAGCCGGGCCCCGACGGCGGCCAACGTGGCTGGGTCGTTGTCCCAAATCTGCACGGCCAGCGGCCGGGGTTCGTCTTTCACGCCCCACAGGCGGTCGGGAAAGTCGTGTTCGCGCTCGTCGATCGCCAGAAAGCCGCGGGCGCTGATCATCTCGGTGGCCTGCAAGCCCGCCCCGCCGAACTGCCGCACGATCTGCCGATAGGCGTAGTTCGTGAAGCCCGCCATCGGCGCCTGCAAGATCGGCGGATCGACGACCAACGGGCCGATCATGAGCGGCGCGACCGCCGGCGGCGGCGCGGGTTCAGGCAGGAGGGAAACGTGGGATGAATCGAGCATAGGAGCAAGGGATGGGTCGTTTTTCGCGCGAATGTCGCGTTTCGCTCTGCGAAACGACGTTTTTTTCGCGGAGCGAAAAACGACAATCTAGCCTCAGCCTACTTGGCTTGCCGATCGATCACAAGCGCGCCGGCCAACGTGCTGCGATCGATTCCCGGCGGCAGCACGGTCAGCACGTATTCGGCGATTTGCAGATTGTACTCGTTCTGCACTTTGAGAAAGGCGAGGGTTTCTTCGGCCTGCTGGCGAATCTCGGCCAGCGGTTCGCCGAGCGCCGAGGCGCCCTGCTCGAAACGCCCGGTCGCTGCGGCCCTGGCCGCATCGGCTTCGAGCACTGCCGCCGATTGCTGTTCGAGCACCGCGTGCCACTGCGGAATCGTCGCGGCCAACTGCTGCACTTTGGGCAAGCCGGCGATTTGCGGCGGCTGCAATTCGAGTTTCATCCGATAGCGGCCCGCGTGCGGGGCGGTCGCCGGCAAGGGCCAGTCGGCGGCGAGCGAACGGCCGCCCACTTGCGCCAGCAAGCACTGGCCGATTCTGAGATCCAATTCGGCCTCGATCAGATCGGCTTCAGCGCCGCGCTGCGCGGTTTTCAAGCGCAACATCGCCTCGGCGCCGTCGGGGCGATTGCGCCACGCCAGCGCCGCGGCGTCGAGCGCTTGAAGCTGTTCGACTTGTTGCGCCAACACCTGGTACCGCGCCGCGCGATGACGAGCATGCCAATAGGCGGCGACCAGCGCGCCGGCGTGGGCGCCTTGCGCTTGCCAGGCCAGGCAGCCGAGCAGGCTCACGGACTCGCCCGGCGACGGCGGCAACTGATGGCTCCAGTGCAGCGTCGAGCCGAGTTCTTGAGCCCGCTTTGGAGGCGGCAGGTCGACCAGCGCGGGATACACCCCCAGCGGAGCTTCGGCCGTCTTGCCCTCGGCTCCCGAGTCGAGCGGTTTTTGCGTCTCGTAACGTTTGCCCTTGCCGCTCTTGCCGGCGCCCGACGCTGAGGGGGGGAAAGGATCGGCCCGCGGGGCTTCGCCGGCTCCCTGTTCTTCGCTAGGTTCGGCGTCTTGAGCGCCGGCCGCCGGCTCGCCCGCGGCCGGTTCCACTTTCACGCCGCCCGGCTCGCCCGCTTCGGCTTCGGGCGGCGCAAGCGTCGGCTCATTTCGCGGCGGCACGCCCGACAAACCGCTGCTTCGCACCGGTCCCCCGCGGCGATCGTCCTTCAACGGTTCGTCGAAACCGGCTTGCCGCAAACCTTCGCCCGGCTCGCCCTGCGAAGCGGTGTGATCGGAAGGCGGGATCAGCAGCCCGACCAGCCGGGCTACGGACAGATTGGCCGGCGCCACGCTCAGCGCGTATTCGGCGATATCGCGATTGTAGTAGCGCACCGAGACCAGAAACGCCCGCTGCTGCCGGGCCAATTCGGCGATGCTGTCGAGCACGACCACCTGATCGAGTTGCTGCCTGCCGAAGGCGTCGAAGTCGCCTTCGACGGCGTGCGTCGCCGCGGTCACCGCCGCGGCCCGCATTTCCAGCGAACGCAGCCGCAAAGGCAGCGAGCGATCGAGCAGATACGCGCGCGGCGGCGGGACGCGGCCTCCGTAGATCTCCTGAAACTTCGTATCGTAGGGGCCGACGTGCGGCAAATCGGCCGGCAACGGCAGCGCGCCCGGCGCCGCCCAGCGCGTCAAATCGGCCAGCAGATATTGCTCGGCCAGCACTTCGGCTTCCGTTTCTCGCAGCCGCGCCTCGGCCGCCGCCAGGCGAGCTTCCACGATCGCATCGCCCGGCGATCGCGGCGCGCCCTCGGCGGGCTGCAACTGCTGCAAACTGCCGATGCTCTCGGCGCAAACGCGGTACTCGGCCACGGCGGCCGAAAGCTTCCAATAAGTCTGCGTCGCTTCGATCTGCTGCCGCCGATCGATCAGTCGCGAAATCAGATCGGCCAGGCGAGTCGGCGCACCGGGCAAGGCGATCTGCGAAGGATCGGCCAAACGGCCAACGAGCGCTTCGGCCTCGCCGTCGCCAGCCGACTGCGTCTCGACCGGCGCCAGCGGAGTGGCTTCCTGGGCCGCGGCCTGTCCGGATGCAGTCTGGTCGGATTTCACGCCTTCGCTGCTCGTTTCGCCAGGGGCGGCGGCAAGCAGCGAACAAACAAGCAACAAAGCGGTCGTTTCCATCCCTGGCGCCTCGCTAAAGCGACAAGCCGAGCATTTCCGAATCGCTCGGGCGTCCGTAAACTAGTAACGTGACAGTTCCGCTTGACCGAGTCAACTGAAAAGTCCGCCCCCCGCCATGTTCAGCCTGTTCAGCCGACGCGATTTCGTCTCTGCCGTGGCGCTGGCGATGCTCAGCGCTATTTCGCTCGCCGCCGCGACGCAGGCGTACTTGTTCGGCTGGTCGACCGGCCACACGCTCGACCGGGCCGAGCTGTTCGTCTGGCTCTCGACGCGCGAACTCGGCTCGCTGCCTCGGGCGATGAAATTGAAGCTGGCACGGCAATTCGAGCAGGACTTCGTCTCGGAGGGCGATTGGCGGGAAGAAGTGGGCGAACTCGATGCAGCGCGGCGTGCGCGGTTTCTGGAGAATTACGGTGAATTGGCCCAGACCTGGCTTCTCGACAAAGTCGACCGCTATTATGAACTTCGCGAGCCGCAGCGCACCGAGTACGTCGACAGCCAGATCGACAGCATCTCGCGCTGGCCGATGCTGAAGCAAAGCGGCAATCCGCCCTTCGGCGGCGATCCGAGCCGCAATCTCGCACAATTGCAGGCCCGATTTCGTCAGCTCAAGCCCGACGAGCAGCGACGCGTGCAGCAGTTCATGGGCGCCGTCTATATGCGTTGGCTGGCTCGGGGCTTTCGCCAACTCATTCCGTTGGTTCCGGACGAAACCTGATGGCGTTCGTCAGCGCGGCCAATAGGTTTCGGCCAGATCCTCGCAGTCGCGACGGTCGGATCGATGCCAGAGCGGCAACCCGCGGCGGATGCGCTCGGCCAACACGTCGAGTTTTTCGCGCGAGCCGGGCAAAGCTTCCGTCGCGCTGAAGTCATCCTTGGCGGAATTGTCGGGCTCGAAATCCCAGAGCCCCATTTTAATGGCGTCCAACACCGAATTCGGCACGGGGGTTCCTCCTTTTAGCCTGGCATGCGCGGCAAGCGATTCCAACTTCGCACGCTCGTTTGGAATTCGCGACGAGATTGAACGGCCGGCGAATCGACCGCGCAGACACAATGAAGCCAGGGCCAGTGAAGACCAGGAAATTCGAATAGCTGCGAGTATTTGAGTCTTTTCGGAAAAAGTCAAGCAATTCGAAAAAGATCTTGGCGCCGCAGCCGCAATTCAGCGTCGCTCGATCGATCGCACGAAGTAGACGCGGCGGTTTCGCCATGCTCGAATGATGTCGTTCAATGATCTGCGGCGCGGCTGCGCTACGCGGCGTTGTGAACGGAGCAGTTATGCAGCGAGAAGGGTCGGAGTCGCCTAACGAACTCGGCGAGGCCGCGGAGTTGTGGCCCGCGATTCGCGAGCGCGCGACCGAGCGCCGCGCGCCTCCGCGCTTGCCGCCGCCGCGGCTGAGCGTCAAATATATCTTGCTCTGGATCGCCGGCGCCGCCGCGGCGATGGCGGCGGTGCGGCGGTTGAACCCAGTCGAGCCGGGGGCGATCGGGTTGTTGCTCGTCAGCGGTTATGCCGCCGGCTGCGGCGCAGCGTGGACGGGCCTGAGCCTGTGGATCGCCCGCGCGCTCCGCGGCGCGAGTTGGCCGGTCGAGCCGGGACACTGGCTGCTCGTCGCTTTGGGAACGCGCTTGGCGCTGGAACTGGCGATTCGGCTGGGGGCGCCGCAAGCGTTCGTGGCGCCGCATGCCGTGCTCGACGCGGCGACTTGCTGTTTGTTCGTGCTGCCGCTTTTGAGCCGTTCGCTGCCCGCGCTTTGGAAGGGCTGTTTCGCTTTTTTATGTTTGTTAGCAGCCTGGCCGCTGGCGATGATCGTGCTGGAAAGTTTTGGGATCGGGCTTCCGGAGCCGCTGGCCGTCAGCGGCATGTGGGTCGAGCGGCAACAGTCTTGGCTGGTGGCGCTCACGGCAGGCGGCTTCGCGCTGGCCGATTGGCGCGCCTGGCGAAAGCGCACCTGGCTACACTGGACCGGGCTGGGAGTCGTGCTCTGGCTTGCGCTGTTGGCAGCGTTGCCGCGCTGAACTTGCTCGCAAACGGGAGGCACGGGCGCCCTCGCCCGTCGGAAAATACGGAGGCACGGGCGCCCTCGCCCGTCGGAAAACACGGAGGCACGGGCGCCCTCGCCCGTAATGCAACGGGCGGGGGCGCCCGTGCCTCCACGTCGAAGGGAATGCAACGGGCGGGGGCGCCCGTGCCTCCCTATCGCGATTCTCCAGGCCGAAGACGCCTGGGGCTTCATGACGCTGTAGCCGCCCTATAATACAGTGATGGCATCCAAACCGAACGAACGCGGCGCCAGACGGAAAGGACATCGCACGCCATGAGCGCGGTCAATCGCGAAAAGCAAATCAAGGAAGCCGAGGAACTGTTGGGCGACGGCGCCGAACGCATCGGCTTCGCCAAAGGACTGTATTTCGGCCGCTACCTCAATCGCAAGCTGCTGCCGTATCCCGATCTGAACGCCGATCTCCGCGCCAATGAACTGGTCGAGCAGGTGCGGCAATTCTGCCTCGAAAAAATCGACCCTGTCGCGATCGATCGCGACGCCAAAATCCCCGACGAAGTCGTGGCGGGACTCGGCCGCTTGGGCGTGTTGGGCGCTTGCCTGCCGAAAAGCTGCGGCGGACTGGAACTGAGCCAGACCTCGTATTGCCGCATTCTCGAAGTGCTGGGCGGCCATTGCGCCAGCACGGCGCTGTTCGTCAACGCGCATCACTCGATCGGCCCGAGATCGCTGGTCCTGTTCGGCACGCCGGCGCAGCAAGAACGTTGGCTGCCGAAACTGGCCAGCGGCGAGTGGATCAGCGCCTTTGCGTTGACCGAGCCCGAAGCCGGCAGCGACGCCGCGAACGTGCAAACCGCCGCCACGCCGACGCCCGACGGCAAAGGTTACCTGATCAACGGCCAAAAGCGTTGGATCACCAACGGCTCGCTGGCCCAGGTGCTGACGGTGATGGCCCGCACGCCGGTCGCCGGCAGCACGGAGACCAAGATCACGGCGTTCATCGTCACTCCGGACATGCCGGGCTTCGAAGTCGTCGAGGCCCGCATGCCCAAGTGCGGCGTGCGCGGCACGGCCACCTCGCGGCTGGCCTTCGAAGATATGTACGTGCCGAAGGAAAACATCCTGGGCCAACTCGGCAAGGGGCTGCGCGTGGCGCTGACGGTGCTCGACTTCGGGCGCACGACGTTCGGCGCCAGTTGCACCGGCGCGGCGAAGTTCTGCCTGGCCCATGCCGCCAGGCACGCCTCCACGCGGGTGCAGTTCGGCGAGACGATCGGCTCGTTCGAACTGGTCAAAGACAAGCTGGCCTACATGCAGGCCGGGGCGTTCGCCATGGAGTCGGCCGCGTATCAAACGGCTGCGCTGATCGACTCGGGCGCCGAAGACTACATGCTCGAAACGGCGATGCTCAAAGTCTTCGCCACCGACGTGCTGTGGAAGATCGTCAACGACACGATCCAGATCTTCGGCGGCAAGGCCTACTTCACCGACGAGCCCTACGAGCGGATGATGCGCGACGCCCGGATCAACCTGATCGGCGAAGGCGCCAACGACGTGCTGCGAGCCTTCGCCGCGCTGGTCGGCATGCGCGACGTGGGCTTGGAACTCAAGGGCGTGCTCGACGCGGTCATGAATCCGCTGGCCAATTTCGGCAAGCTCAGCGGTTTCGCGGGGCGGCGCTTGACTTCGATGTTCGGCCCGCCCGCGGTCGAAGTCCGCTCTAGCGCGCTGGAAGCCGACGCCGACCACTTGGCCCGGCTGATCGGCTCGTTCGGTTCGAACGTCGAAAAGCTGTTGCGGCGCTACCAGGAATCGATTCTCGAGCGCCAATATCAACTCGGCCGCGCGGCCGACGCGGCGATCGAACTGTACGTCTCGAGCTGCGTGCTGAACCGGCTCGACGCGCTGCTGCGCGACGACCAGTTGGCCCCCGAAGAGCTGGCCCGCGATCTATCGATCGGCCGCTACTATCTGCAAACCGCCGGCCGCCGCATCCGGCGCACATTGGCCGATTTGTGGGACAACGACGACGAACAGACGACCCGCGTGGCGAACCTGGCGCTTGCCCGCGCCGATTCAGGCCGCTGAATTGGTTCACCGAATAAAAGGTGCCAGGAACCTTTAATGTGCTCGCGTCAATTAAAGGTTTCTGACACCTTTTTCCCACTGGATATAACCTTGGCAGACGGAACGATTATAAAGGTGCATATTAAGAAATGACTAAAACGACTGATGAAATTTTTGCGCTCTTGAAAGATGACTTGGTCAGTCACGGCCTTCTAGCCCAGTGCCTGAGACAGGTAGACGCAGGCGCCGATTCTTCGCAAAAAGGAGTGACTGATTTGCTTGGGGATCTTTTATCAAAGGAGTGACTGATTTGCTTGGGGATCTTTTATCAACTGACAAAGTCGATATTGGCTTAGAGCCTATCCGAGAACCCCTGCAGTTCGTAGCGTGACGATTGCAAATTGAAGATGCAAGAAGCCGACGTAGTTCGCGACTTTCTTTTCCCAGCGGGTCAACAAGCGCCGGGCGCGGTTGAGCCAGGAGTGGGTGCGT
>DATKRK010000289.1:0-22292 GCA_035532215.1 Pirellulales bacterium
GAAGTTGGCCGACATCTCGAAGTGTTCGATCGGGCATTCGGCGAGCGGCGGCAGTGGCGAAGAGTGCTGAAGCACTGCCCTGACCATCTGGTGCAGATCAATGACCGGACGAGGCAATGCCAGCTCCCTTCGTGAGGAAACTCCGCGCAGTCGGCGGCTACCTTGAAACCAATGCTTGGTCTTCGATCAATAGCCAGTCGATGTCGGAGCCTTGCCACGACAGCAGCCACGTCTTCTGCCGCCGTCGATTGTTGGTGTCGGATAATGCGTCAAGGTTCCCACTCCCTATTTCTTCTCCCTTTGCACTCGAGACGGCGTTCGTATCCTGCAACAAGATCGGTCTGCCGATTTTGCGTATTGCAGGCGCTAGCTCATCGCTCGGGCATGGAAAATCTATAACGGAAGTGAGCAAGGGATCGCCATCGACGAACCACCAGCGATCTCGCTGGTCGTCGATCCACTGGGCGAGCACATCTGCCGCTATCGTGTAATGGGGCCTGTCTTTCACGCTCATTGTACCCTCCGAAACATTCAGGCGTCTTCCTGAACCCGGCGGACGTCGTCGCGCCCTTCGGCTTCAACGGCTTCCTTCGCCTCCAATCCCCGCTTGCGTTCGGCGGCGGTGCCGGGAACGATCTGCGGGCTGGGGGAATTGTCTTCGATGATCTGCCGCAACTCGTCGGCGTCGATCACTTCCCGCTCGATCAGCCGCTTCGCCAAGCCCACCAAGGCCGGGCGGCGAGCTTGCAAGATCTGGCGGACCTTTTCGAGCGCCTCGTCGAGAATGCGCTGCACTTCTTCGTCGATCTCGCGGGCCGTCTGCTCGCTGTGGGTGCGGTCGCGCGGCGCGTCGGCCGAGCCGGCCAAAAAAGCGGAGCGGTTGCTCTCGCGATAGTTGACCCGCCCCAGCCGGCTCATGCCGTAATCCATGACCATGCTGCGGGCGATCTCGGTGGCGCGTTCCAGGTCGTTCTGCGCGCCGGTCGAAACGTCGTCGAAGATCATTTCCTCGGCGAGCGTGCCGGCCAGCAAGACTTGAATGCGGCTTTCCAATTCGGCCTGCGTCAGCAGGTAGCGATCGCCTTCGGGCCGTTGCATCATGTAGCCCAAGGCCGCCAGGCCGCGAGGAATGATCGAAACCTTGTGTACCGGATCGGTGTTCGGCAGGCTGTAAGCCACCAAGGCGTGGCCGCTTTCGTGGTAGGCCACGCGCTGCTTTTCGTCCTCGTGGATGATGCGCTGCTTTTTCTCCAGCCCCGCCGTGACGCGCTCGACGCCTTCGTTGAACTCTTCCATGCCCACGGCATTCTTGCCCTTGCGAGCCGCCAACAAGGCCGACTCGTTGACCAGGTTGGCCAGGTCGGCGCCGACAAAGCCCGAAGTAATGCCGGCGATCTCCTTGAGTTGCACCGTGCTGTTGAGCTTGACGTTCTGCACGTGGACTTCGAGGATTTTTTCGCGGCCTTTGACGTCGGGCCGATCGACCAGCACGTGCCGGTCGAAACGACCGGGGCGCAACAAGGCCGGGTCGAGCGTCTCGGGCCGGTTGGTGGCGGCCATCACGATCACGCCGCTATTGGAGCCGAAGCCGTCCATTTCGACGAGCAAGGCGTTGAGCGTCTGCTCGCGTTCGTCGTGGCCGCCGACGACGCTGGTGCCGCGCGTTTTGCCCAAGGCGTCCAATTCGTCGATGAAAATGATGCACGGCGCCTTGGCCTCGGCCTGCTGAAACATGTCGCGCACGCGAGCGGCGCCCACGCCGACGAACATCTCGACGAAGTCGGAGCCCGACAGGCTGAAAAACGGCACGCCCGCCTCGCCCGCAATGGCCTTGGCCAACAGCGTTTTGCCCGTTCCGGGCGGCCCGACCAGCAGCACGCCCTTGGGAATCCGGCCGCCCAGCACTTGATACTTTTCGGGGGTCCGCAGGAATTCGACGACTTCGCGCAGTTCGTCGACCGCCTCGTCGACGCCGGCCACGTCGTCGAAAGTGACGCCGATGTCCTCCTGGGCGTACATCTTGCCCCGGCTACGGCCGAACGCCATCGGCGAACCGGCTCCGCCGAATCGTCGCATAATCATCACGAACAAGGCGATAATCACGACGAACGACAGGACGGGCAGAAAGTATTCGCGCAGCGGCGTAGGCGGATCTTCGCCCCGGACGTCGATAAAGCCGTTTTCCTCCAAGGTGGCCATCAAGGCGTTATTGTCTTTTTCAAAGCCCAGGCGGCCGGTATGGAAGGCGACGTCCTTGGCCTTATCTGCTGCGTCAGTGCGAGCCTCCGCGACTTCGTTGTTCCCGCCCGCTTGCGGCGCATCGCGCAGCTCGCGCGTCACCGTGCCCATAATCTCGCTGGGCCCGACCTTCAGATTGCGAACGTCGGAGTACCAAACGATCCGCTGATTGCCCTCCGTGCCTTCGTCGACCTCGATGTGCGGCTTTTCCTTGCCCGCATCGGAACCCAGTTCGGCCTTGATTTTCGCCTTGACGCCGGGATCGGTGCTGTGGGGATCGCCTTTCTTAATCAGGCGGACGAGTTGCCCGTAAGGGATGTCGACGTCAGGCTTTGTGGCCAAAAACATGACGATCAACAAGGCGGACATGCCGATGGCCAACAGCCACCAGACGACGTTGGCTCCTACGGGAGGTGGTCTTTTTTCGGCCTTTTTCAAGCCGTTCTCATTTTTATTTTCCATGAAATTCTGTTTCGCCGATGTTTATCCGCCCAGCTCATCTGCCGCGACGGCTGGGGGATGATTGAACTTTGGAAAGCTGATTTGTCGCCGCGGTCAGGCGCAGCCCTGGTTCGAAAGCCTGTCTCGCTGAACGGCAGCCCTAACCATCAGGCCGGGCCGATCAGCGACCGGGCGACCTGCTCGGCTTGATCTCGGTCCAGCGTCGTTCTGAAGTCGATCAGGTACAGCTCGCACGACCGGCACAGGTAGGACCGGAAGTACTCCGCCTTCGAGGGCAACAGGTTACGCAGGCCGGACTTCGCCAAGTCCTCGTCGAGAAAAGCGAACCGCTCCAGCTTTTCCGGCGCGACGAACGAGAGCCCGCTCGCCTTGACCGCAAAGCCGGCCTCCAGCGCGGCGCTACATCGCGGACACGTCTGTAGAGCGTTCTCACTCACAGCACTCCCTCCGGGGGCCAAGCTTCCGAACAGTTTGCTTATTCACCTTTTCATAGTATGCCTTAAGCATTATCGATACAACGGCTGGTTTGCGGGTCGCGCGAGCGGGCGAATCTGGGTTGTCGGCGGCCGCCTGAGAGGCTTAAAATGCCAGACGCCGAGCCGAACTCCAATGGCGGAGCGAGATTGCCGCAAATTGGCCCCCGATGGCGGGCCCGCATCATTGGCACATTGCGCGCAGCCCGCGCTTTCTGTTTTCCCCGCAGGCGTTTATGCCCTCTTGCACTAGAAAAGTCGCCGTATTGGGCTCGACCGGCAGCATCGGCAAAAGCACGTTGGACGTGATCGCCGCCTCGGGCGGGCGCTTGCAAGCGGCGGTGCTGTCGGCGCATTCGAATTTGGAGTCGCTGGCGGCGCAAGCCTTGCAGGTCTGCCCTCGTTGGGTGGTCGCGACCGACGCTAGGGCGGCGGCCGAGTATCCTTGGCCGCGATTTCCCTCGGGCGTAGAATTGCTCACCGGACAGGAAGGCATCGAGCAAGCCGTTGCCGAGCCCGAGATCGACGTCGTCGTGGCGGCGATCGTGGGCAGTGCCGGCTTGCGCGGGGCCTGGGCCGCCTTGGAGGCCGGCAAGACGCTGGCCCTGGCCAACAAAGAAACGTTGGTCATGGCCGGACCGCTGGTGATGGATTTGTCGCGCCGGCGAGGCGCGCCCATCTTGCCCGTCGACAGCGAACACTGCGCCGTTTTCCAAGCCTTGCAGGCCGGCCGTCGCCAGGACGTGCGGCGGATCGTGCTGACGGCCAGCGGAGGGCCGTTCCGCAAATACACGGCCGAAGAAATGCAGAACGTGACGGTGGCCGACGCTCTGAAGCATCCCACCTGGGCGATGGGAAAGAAGATCACCGTCGATTCGGCCACGATGATGAACAAGGCGCTCGAGATTATCGAAGCGCGGTGGTTGTTTGACTTGGAGGCGGACCAAATCGGCGTCGTCGTTCACCCGCAGTCGGTCGTGCATTCGATGGTCGAATTCGTCGACGGCTCGGTGATCGCGCAAATGAGCCCGCCCGACATGAAGCTGCCGATTCAATACGCCCTGACTTACCCCGAGCGGCAAGCAGGCATCGCCGCCAAATTCGATTGGACGCGGGCTTGCCAGTTGGAATTCGAACCGGCCGATTTCGAACGTTTCCCCGCGCTTTCGCTGGGGCTCGAGGCGGCCCGAGCGGGCGGCACGACAGGAGCTGTGTTGAACGCGGCCAACGAGGCGGCCGTGGCGGGCTTCCTGGCCGGAGAACTGAAATTCACCGAGATCGTGCCGGCGTGCCGCGACGTTCTCGATCATCATCATTTTGACCCTCGCCCATCGTTGGAGCAGTTGATCGAACTGGACGACTGGGCACGTCGGGAGGTTTTACGTTGGGTTTGCACCTGATCGGTTTTTCGCTCTTGAATCCGGCCGACTTGCTGATCGCGCTCGAAGTGGCGCTGGGCATCGGCGCGGTGATTTTCGTACACGAGTTGGGGCACTTCGCCGTCGCCAAGTGGTGCGGCGTGAAGTGCGAGAAGTTCTATCTCGGCTTCGACATCGGCGGCTGGAAGCTGTGTAAGTTCCGCTGGGGCGAAACGGAATACGGCATCGGCATTCTGCCCTTGGGCGGCTATGTCAAGATGCTCGGTCAGGAGGATAACCCGGCCCGCATGGCCGAGGAAATGGAACGCGCCAAGCTGGCCCAAGCCGAAGGCGAACCCCTTCTCCCGCCGGGAGAGGGTCGGGGTGAAGGCTCGCCGCTTTACGATCCGCGCAGTTTCCTCGCCAAGACCGTGCCGCAGCGGATGGCGATCATCTCGGCCGGCGTGATCATGAACATCATCTTCGCCTTCGTCGTCTCGACGATTTGCTACAGCCTGCTCGGCGTGGAGCAGGTCGCGTGCGTGGTCGGCCATGTGATGCCGGGCGAGGCGGCCTGGAAAGCGGGTTTGCAAACCGGCGACAAGATCGTCGAGATCGGCGACAAGCAGAACCCGATGTTTCGCGATCTGCAGCGCGGCATCCATCTGGGCGACGACCTGGACAAGGGAGTGAAGGTCGTCGTCGATCGGCCGGGCGTCGATGAGCGGCTCGAGTTGAAGGTCTACCCAATAGGCCGCGGCGCCGGGCGGCTGGCCCCGATCATTGGCATCGGCAACGGCAGCGAACGCGAGCTGTTTACTCCGCCGGTGAAGCCATACTCGCGGCTGGCCCGTCTCAAAGACGGCTTCAAGCCGGGAGACGAAGTGATCGCGGTCGACGGCAAGCCGGTCGAAAACAATTTGGAAGTGGAACAGACGCTGTACGCTCACCCTGGCGCCACGTCCGTCACGGTGCAGCACAAGATCAACGACGACGAAACGAAGATTTTCAACATCGACATCCCGGCGATCCCCATGCAGCGGCTGGGGCTGGTAATGAAGTTCGGTGAAATCACCGCCGTACAAGACGATTCTCCGGCCAAGGCGGCGGGCATTCAAGCGGGCGACCGGTTGGTGAAGATCGACGGCCGCGAAGTCGAAGGCGACGAGCCGCTCGATCCCATGACCTTGCCCAAGCAGTTGGCCGAGCGGGCCGGCGAGACCGTGCAATTGACCTTGCTGCGCAACGGCAAGACGATCGAAACCTCGGCCGTGCTGCGGGCTCAAACGCTGAGCGAATTCCCGACGACCGAGGACGCTCCGGTCCCCGTTCCGGCTTTGGGTCTGGCTTACGCCGTCGAGAATCAGGTGGCCGCCGTCGAGCCGGGCAGTCCGGCCGCTGCGCAAAAGATCAAGCCGGGCGACGAATTGGTCAAGGCGGTCGTGCTGCCGCCGGAAGATGCCAAGGAAAAGTACCATCTCAAACGCGAGCCCGAACCGGCCGATCTCGAGTTCGGCCCAAAGAAGCACAATTTCCCGCTGTTCTTCACGCTGCTGCAAGAGTTTCCGCCCGAGTGCAAGGTGGAGTTGACGCTCAAAGACGAGCGCAAGGTCACGCTGGCGCCCGAGCCCGTCTCCGATTGGCTCAATCCCGATCGCGGGTTTCTGTTCAAGCCCGTCTTGGTGGTCCAGAAAGCCACGTCGGTGGGAGAAGCCGTCAGTCTGGGCGCCGCGGAAACGCGCGACTCGCTGTCGCTGGTCTATCGTTTCCTGCGCAAAATTCTTTCCGGGCAGGTTTCGGCCAAGGGGATGGGCGGCCCGTTGACGATCGCCGAGCAGGCCGGCCGCTCGGCTTCCGACGGCCTGTCGCCGTTTCTGATGTTCCTGGGCATGTTGAGCGCGAACCTGGCGGTGATCAACTTCCTGCCGATTCCGCTGCTCGACGGCGGGCACATGATGTTCCTGGCCTGGGAGGGCATCCGCGGCAAGCCCGCCAGCGAACAGGTAATGACATGGTGCCAGTTCATCGGGCTGTTCCTCCTGGCCAGCCTGATGCTGTTCGTGATGCTGCTCGACGTGGGCGTGATCTCGCGCAGTTGAGCGCAGCCGCGCCAACGATTGCAACTTTAGCCGCGTAGCGGCGAGAGGCTGTAGCCAGGGGCGCGAGCCCCTGGAACTGGCGTGCGATTTCTCCGTCGTTCAGCCCCGTCAGGGGCGACATGGCCCCGCGTGCATCAACGCCAAAGATACCGTGGATCGTATGCGACTCCATGCCGCTGGAGCAATGCGACGAACTCTTCTTGAAACGACAGCCCGCGGTGGTGTTCGACTTGGTTCCGAATATATCGACCAACTGCCGGGGCGTTCGATTCGCTGACGCTAAACGCCGCATAGCCTGTCTGCCAAGCGAACGCGCCGCGAGAAAATGCGCTTTCATTGGCCCACTTCGACGAGTTCGCCTTGACGAGCCGAAGCATGTCGGCGATTGCCGCGCTGGCCGGCAATTTCATAAGCAAGTGTACATGGTCCGCCGTCCCGCCCGCTTGGATCAGCGTTCCGCGTTCGTTCCGAACGACGCCGCCGACGTATGCGTAAAGCTCGTCCCGCCAGTTATCACGGATCAGCGGTTCGCGGCCCTTCGTGCTGAACACGACATGGTACAAAAGATTGGTAAACGTGTTGGCCATTCGTTCGCGCTCCTATTTCCCAATTGAATATCGCTGCCATGAATGTATCCCCCGCCGCCCAATTGCAGCCAGCCGCGCTCCGTTCCGCCCCTGCCGGGGCTAACGACGATATTCGTTTTAAGCAATCCAGGGGCTGGCGCCCCTGGCTACAGCCTTTCGCCGCTACGCGGCTGAGATTGCAATCCGAGCGCGGCGCAATCCGAGCGCAGCGTTGAATCGATGAAGCCGGTCCTCACTGTCGATGCCGTATTGTTCGATGCCGTCGGCACGCTGATCGAGCCCGACCCGCCAGTGGCGTCGGCTTACGAAGCGGCCGGGCGGCGATATGGCTCGGCGCTTTCGCGCGAAGAAGTCCTGCGCCGCTTCCGGGCGGCCTTCGCCCGGCAAGAGCGCCTGGACGAAACCGAGCTCATGGGCCGCACCGACGAACCGCGCGAGCGGCGCCGCTGGCAAGCAATCGTCGGCGAAGTGTTCGACGACGTCGCCGACTCGGACGGCTTGTTCGACGATCTTTGGCGGCACTTCGCATCAAGCGCCCATTGGCGGCTTTGCGCAGGGGCCGCCGATTGCTGGCGAACGCTGGCGGAGCGAGGTCTTACCCTGGGCATCGCTTCGAATTTCGACGCCCGGCTGGAAGCGGTTTGCCAAGGGCTCGCGCCGCTCGACCAGTGCCGTTTCCTGTTTATTTCCTCGCGACTCGTCGGCGTTCGCAAGCCGCACCCGGCCTTCTTTGCGGCGATCGCCGAACGGCTGAACTTGCCGCCCTCGCGCATCTTGCTGGCCGGGGACGATCTCGACAACGATTACCGGGCCGCCGAAGCCGCCGGCTGGCAGAGCGTGTTGATCGACCCGGCCGGCCGTCACGCCGTCGAACGCCGCATTACTTCGCTGGCCGAATTGCCAGCGTTCGTGCGATGCTCGTGATCGACGTATTGCACCGTTCCAAGCCGAACCATTATGGCATGCTGTAGCCGCTGAGCGAGGCGCGGCCGCACGCGCGCGTGTGGGGCTGCGCCTCACGCTACGTCAACTGCGAACTTTCGCTGGGGCCGATCGTTTGCAACAGGCCGGGCTCCACAAATAGCAGCCGGGCGAAGATGCGATCGAGAGGCAGCCCGGTCATGCGCGAGACGGCCTGGCGGTAGGCATTCAGTTGCGGCCGGTACGCGTCGATGGCTGCGGCTAACTGCTCGGGGCGGTCGGGGGACACGCGATCCGTTTTGAAATCGAGCACCTCGGCGGCCACGAGCTTGTCGCCGCGATGGATCAACACCAGCCGGTCGAGGCTGCCGGAGAGAATCGCGTCGCGCTCGCGGACGGCGAAGCGGCGTTCGCGAGCGACTTGCAGCTTCGGCGTTTGGCCGGCCAATTCGGCGGCGACTTCCCGGTCCGACGTCCAAGGCGCCGTTTGCAAGTAGGCGCTGCGCAACAGGCAATCGCGCACGGCCGCTCGCGCCAGAGCAGTGCGGAATTCCGCGAGCCAGTGCGCCGCGTCCGACGACGAAGCGCCGAGCTTCATGGCGGTTTCGAGCAGCGCAGGATCTTGCGGGATTTCGTCGTCGAGCCACTCGATCTGTTCGAACCAGGCGTGGACCACGGTTCCCCGCTCGAGGGCCCCGGCGGCGTCCAGCCGCATCAGCTTCGCCAAGTCGACGATGTCGCCCCCTTCGAGCCCCGAAGGACTTTGCCGCTCGAGCCCACGGCTGCGCCGCTCGCCGGCGGGCGCCAAGGCAATGCGAAACTCGCTCGACGCTTCGCCCTCGGCGTCGCCCCGAGCATCCCCGTCAGGCGGCCGCCCGGCCCCGTTGCTCGACGCGCCGCCGTGCCAATCGGCGCGGCCAAGTTCGTACAGCGTTTGGCCCGCTTCGGCTTTGCGGCCGTCGGCCAGCGCAAACCGCAACAGCCCGGCGAAGGTCGCCGGCAGGTTTTTCTCACGTTCATCTGGAGGAGCGACGATCATGTGCAGCGCGTGGGCGGCGCGGGTGAGCGCCACGTACAGCACGCACAACGATTCGCGGATCGCCTGGTCGACCTGACTGGCGAAGACCTGTTGGACTTCGCGCGGCAAGAGCGCTCGCAGCTTTTCGCCCGCGTAGCGGCAAACGAAGTTCGGCGCGGCGGCCGCTTCCGGCCGGCCGACGACCACCGCGGGCGGTTGGCCGCGAAGGTTGACATCGAGCTGCGGCAACACCACGATGTCGAATTCCAGCCCCTTGGACTGGTGAATCGTCATCACGCGGACCTGGGCCGCCGTGGGATCTTCGACCTTCTGGCTTTCGACGTAATTCACGAAGTCTCGAACCCGCAGCGTCGATTCGGGCTCGTAGCGATAAGCCAGTTCGACCAACTGCGTCAGCCGGCGGGCGTCGCGCGCGTCGCAATGGGCCGACAGCTCGCGGCACCAGCGATAAATCGTCGTTCCGTAGCCGTCGTTGATCAGTTTCCGCCGCACGCTCAGCGACAGCCGGCCAGCGGCGAATTCGTCCTGGTGGCTTTTTAAGCCAACGATCGGCCCCAAGGGCGACTGGGCGACGTGAAAGCGGGCCACGGTATCGCCCGGATGATCGGCCAGCGTCAAGAGCGACAGCACCGCGGCCACGGCGGGCGAATCGGTGAGCGGGTTGCCCCCCTCCTCGCTCGCTTGAATGCCTCGGCGCCGCAGTTCGTAGATCAATCGCGCCACCGCCTTGTTGTCGCGCACCAAGGCGCCGACCGAACGGTTCGGCGCCTCGCCGGCCAGCCGCGCGATTTCCGCCGCCGCAAACTCGAGCGTAGCGGTCTTTTTATCTTGTTCGTCCCCGGCGCCGGGCGCGACCAGCAACCGCACATAACCGGGCAACCGATCGTGCTCGGTCGAATGTTCAGCGAAGCCGCGCGACCAGGCGGCCACGGCTGCGGGAAAGGCGTCGAGCATCGGCGCGCCGGCGATGCGTGCAAACACGCGATTGACCGTTTCGATGACCGCCGGCGCCGAACGAAAACTGCGCGAGAGGCTTTCCTGGGCCAGTTCGGACCACTCGGCTTCCAGCGTGTCGAACAGTTCCGAGTTGCCGCCGCGCCAGCCGTAGATAGCCTGTTTCACGTCGCCCACGCAAAAGAACGAGCCCGAGGCGGCCTTGAACACGCGCGCGGCGAACGGCCGCACCACGTTCCATTGCAAGAGCGAGGTGTCCTGGAATTCGTCGAGCAGCAGATGCGAGAGCTGCGAATCGAGCCGGTAAGACCAGTGCTCGATGGTAGCAGGCTCACTCCGTGAGCCGTCGCCGACCATGTGATGGCGCTCGACCGCAGCGCCGGTTACGGCACGCGGAGCGTGCCTACTACTTTGGCCCGCGACCGCGGCAGAGGCCAACTTTCGCGTCACGTCGTCGAACCGCAAGACGCGGCGCGCCAGCTTGAACCGCTGATAGTGCGCGTCGAACTGCTCCAACAATCGCCGCGTGGCTTCGGTCTGGTCGGCCAATTGACCGACGAGCACCGCCTGGGCGTGACGCAGCAATTGCCGATAGGCTTCGATCAGGCCCTCGTCGAGCGGCTTTTTGTAATAGGTCGTTTCGCCGACAGCGACCTTGGCCGCCATTCCCTTTTCGATGAAGTCGGCCCACCGGCCGAGCGTCGCCCGCTCGAGGTCGCCTTCGCGAGCTGTGGCGCAGCGTTTGTCGGCCGGCAAGGGCGCTTCGGCCAAGGCCGCCAGCGCAGCAGCCAACTCGGCGCCGGAAAGTCGCGGCGGCCGAGGCAAGCGCTGCCAGGCTTCGGCCGGAGTTTCCAGGTACAAGCCGTGCAGGCCATCGACCAAATCGCGAATCTGATCGCTCACCGAGCGCGTCGCCTCGCCCTTGGTCAACAGGTGCAGCAGCGCGAGCACGGTCCGCGCGTCGCCCTCGGCCAGCACGGCGCGAATCGCTTCGCTGCGCAGACGGTCGTCGGCCGAAGATTCGACGATCCGCCAGCCGGGCGGCAACCCCAGTTCGAGGCTGAAGCTCGTCGCAATCTGCGCGAAGAAGCTATCGAGCGTCGAAATCCGCAGCCGGTGCAGCCTGCGGACCAGCGATTCCAGCAGTTCCAGCGCGCGCGGGCGATCGAGCGAGGCGTCGCCGATGAACTCTGCTAGCTCGGCGCACTCTGCGGGGTCCACGGCAGCCGCCGCGAGCCGCAACAACACGCGGTCGAGAATCTCGCCGGCCGCCTTACGCGTGAACGTGCTGGCCAGAATCTCCTCGACCGCCGCCCCGCGGCTGGCCAGTCCGAGATAGCGATTCGATAGTTGAAACGTCTTGCCCGTGCCCGCCGACGCCCGAATCATGATGTGCCCGAAGGGCTTGTCGCGCTCGGTCAAGCGTCCTCCTCCTCGGCGCCGAACGCGAGGCCGCCGAATTGGGCGTCCTGGCAAATGCGTGCGAACATCTCGGAGAACGCGGGCGGCGGACTCTCGGGCGGCCAAAAGATCTGGCCGCGGATGCCGCGGATGACGTCGGCGGCGCGCCGGTCGGCCGATTCGAGTTCCGCCTCGGTCCACGTCGCCAAATGCTCGCCGACATCGTCCAGGCTTTTGGGCAGCACGATGTAGCCCAGGTCGACCGGCCCCTCGAGATCAAACGCGGCGGCCAGCTTGCGATAGAGCGGCAGTTGCAGGTCGACCCAATCGCCTTTGCGACGATGAGTTTCGTCGGGGCTCTTGCCGCGGTCGGAAGTTTTGTAATCGAAGATCACCGCTTGGCCGGTGTGCTCGTTCACGTCGACGCGGTCGATCCGGGCGCGCAGAAACATCGGCTCGCCGTCGACGACCAGCGGGGCGCAGCCGTCGTCGATCACCGCCTCGGCGTGGGCGATCCGCCAGCCTTGCGCGGCCCATCGCGCTTGCCACCGGGCAAAGGCGTGCAGTCGCAGCCGCAATTGCTCGATCTGCACCTCGACCGGCGCCAGGCGATCCTGGCCGTAGTTGTCGACGGCGGCCCGATCGAGAGCGTGGTCGAGCCGCCGCTGAATCTCTTCCGCCTTCGTCGACCGGCTGGCGTCGGGATCGGCGCCAAAGGCCTGCAACGCCTCGTGAGCCAACGAACCGAACGCCTCGGGACCGAGCTCCTCCGCGGCGTCGTTCAACGAGTTCAATCCCAGCACGCGGCCGAGATAGTAGCGATAACGACAAGCCAAATAGTCGCGAAATTCGGTGACGCGCATGCTCGTGATCGGTTGCGGCAAGAGCTGGGGCCGCGGCACGGCGAAGGCCGACCACGCCAGCCCCGGCGGCAGGCTGCACGGAATTGCAAGCCTGGCGGGCGGTTTCGCCGGGCCGAAAAAGGCCAGCGTGCGCTCGGCGATCCGCGGGCGGTCGCAGGCGAAGAGCAAGCGGCTGGGCGACAACGGATCGCTTTCGGCGGTTCGCCGGCCCGCGACGAGCGTGAGCCGCTCGCGCGAAGCGGCCAGCACGCTGAGGGCATAGGCGTCGCGAGCATAGCGGCGGTCGTTGTCGTTGAGCCGCAAGCGGCGCCGCAAGGCGCCCGGCAAAAACATGTCGGCGTTGACGTGCGAGGGAGTCAGCCCGTCGTTGAAACCCGTCACGATCAGCGCCGGGGCGTCGTCGAGCGGCAGTTCGAGCCAGCCGAGCAACTCGATGGCGGCGTGCTGCGGCAAGGGGGGAATGGCGTCGCCTTCGAGTTGCCGCAACAACAGGCGAAGGGCGTCGGCGGCGCGCCACTGCCCGGCGAGCCGCACGTCGAGCGAAACGGCTTCGAGCATGACGGCGTGCAGACGCTCGCAAGACTCCAAGATGATTCGCGAGCCGGCGTGATTGCGGTCCAGCGCCAGCCGACCGTAGACTTCGACGAGCAGCCGAGCAATGCGGTCGGCCCAATCGCCCAGCGGCCGGCGGCCGCCCAGATCGCCCAAAAGCTGATCGATATGGGTTTGGACGGCGGCGGCGCCTTGAGCGGCGCGACGGCCGCGCAGCCAGCGGCCGGTCAGCTTGGCCTGCAGGTGCTCGCTGTAATAGCGGTCCAGATTGCTGAGGCAACTCGGCGCCGGCTCTTCGCCGCCGGCCGCCGAGCGAAGCCTCGCGTCGAGCCAGGCTTCCAAGTCGGGATGCCGCACCAAGGCGGCCAGGTCGGCGAACGCGCCGCCCTCCAAGTAGTCGGCCACGGCGGCCAGCAAGCGATAAGGGCCGCTTTGCCGCAGCGGCAGGCCGTCGGCGTAGCGACAGGGCAGCGAAAACTGTTCCAGCCGTTGTTCGAGATGCGGCGCGACGCGCGCGTCGGGTACGCCGATCGTAATCTCCTCGGCCGAATACCGGCTCTCGTAACCGGCGATGGCGGCGCCGACCGCTTCGGCCTGATCGGCGGGCCCCTCGACGACCACGATCTGCTCGTCGGCCAGTTCGATCGAAGCGTCGAGCCAAGCTTCGGGAACGAGCGCCCCCAGTGCGTCGAACCGCTCGGCGAGCGCGGCGGGGGCGGACACGAGGACCGTCAGTCGATCGGCGACTTGTTCGAGCATCCGCGCGAGCGCCAGATTCGGATCGGCGACGCCGACCAGCACGATCTCGCGATCGGTTCGGCAATCGCCGCGTTCGATGGCCGCCAGCCGCGCGAACTGTAAATCGGCCAATCCCGCCTCGTGCAAGCGACGCAGGTAGGCGTCTTGCACCGAGGCCAGCGCCAGCCAACGATCGCGTTCGATGAATTCGCCCGCGGCGGCGCCGCGCTCGGCGACGTCGCCGAAACGCAAGGCGTGCGCCGCCAATTCCGAGTGCAATTGTCCGCACAGATTCGCCAGCGCCAGCCAACGCGCCGGTTCGTCGCGGGGCGGCAGTTCCGGTACGACGCGCTGCAATTCTTCGGCGTCGCCTTCTTGCAAGGCCGCCGCCCAAGCGAGTTGGCTGGCCAGCGGGCCGGCAATTCGCTGCGAACGCTCGTAGAGCAATTCCGGCAGATTGCCAACCGTGACGATCTGGGGCGGGCTGAGCGCCAGCGAATGGGCCGCGGCTTGCTCGACGAGGATTTCGAGAAACCGTCGGCCGGCTCTGCCGCCCGGAAAGGCGACGACGAGGCGGTCCAACGGCCACTGGCCGGCCGCGGCGTGCGCGTCTCGCAAGTAGTCGGCGGCGCTTTCGAGCGCCGGGCGATTCCAATTCAAAAATAGGCGATTCGGCGGCATGAATGCTCGCGTCTGGCGGGGCGACGCCGGGGTCAACCGTTGAGAGGTTTCAGCGGAAGGTCGATCGAAACTCGCGTGCCGTTGCCGGGTTCGCTTTGGATCTTGGCCCAACCGCCCAACAGCGAGGCTCGTTTGCGAATGCCTTCCAATCCGAAACCGTCCTTGGGCGTTTTCGCCGGTTCGAAGCCCACGCCCGAGTCGCAGATTTCCAGCAGGATGCGGCCGTTGCGTTCGAGCAGTTTGACTTCGGCCCGCGAAGCGCCGCTATGCCGCTGGGCGTTGGTCAGCGCCTCTTGCACGATGCGGAAGATCGTTGCTTCCAGCAGCGGTTCGAGTCGATCGAACGAGACGCGGTGCGTGAAATCGACCTGCAGGTCGCCGGCATTGGCCCGTTCGGCGACCAGGTAGGCGATGGCCAGCACGATTCCGGCCTCGTCCAGAATCGGCGGCCGCAATCCGCTCATGATGCGGCGTCCTTCGCCGACCGAACGGCGCAGCAAGTGCATCGCCAATTCGAGGACCCCCGCAGCCTTGGTCGAAAGCTTTTCGCGCCGGTCCCCCAAGCCTTCCAAGTGCATCAACGCCGCCGACATGTATTGCACGAGCCCGTCGTGGATTTCGTAAGCCATCAGTTGCCGATCGCGCTCGTGCGCATGAATCAACTGCCGCATGAAACGCTGCTCCGACCGCAGTTCTCCCTCGACGCGTTTGCGCTCCGTGATGTCGGTGGAAACGCCGCACAGCGCATAAGGCTCGCCGTCGGAATCGCAGAGGGGAAACTTGACCGACAAATACGTTCGCAGTTCGCCGTGACCGACCGAAGATTCTTCGAATTCCAGCGCGGTTTTGGCTTTGAGCACGGCGAGATCGTTGACGCGCAACGTCGCGGCGACGTCTTTCGAGAACAGTTCGGCGTCGGTGAAGCCGAGCACTTCTTCGTTCGTCCGCTGCATGCGCGCCAGGCAGGCGTTGTTCGTCAGCAGGTAGCGGCCCTGGACGTCCTTGAGATAAATGACCGCGGGCGTATTGTCGAGAAAAGCCTGGAGCCGCGCCTCGGTCTTTCGCAGCGCCGCTTCCGCGCGTTTCTGCTCGCCGACGTCGCGGAACACCACGACGCCGCCTTGCTGAACGCCGCGCTCGTCCTTGAACGGTCGCGCGCTGACCTGCAGCCAGAGGCCGTCGGGCCTGTTCGGCAGGCGAAAATAAATCTCTTCTCCCGTCAGCGATTCGCCCCGGATCGCCCGGATGACGGGCCGCTGCTGCTGGGGATAGGGCGTCGTCGTATCCGGCAGAAACGCGTGCTTGAACCAGCTCCAATCGGCGTCGACCGCCTGAGCCTGGTCGACCCCGAGCATCTGGGCGCCGATTTTGTTGATGAGCACCAAGCGTTCGTTCTGGTCGGCCACGATCAACCCGTCGCCCATGCTGTCGAGCACCGATTGCAGGATTCGCGTCTGTTGCCGGGCCTGGGCTTCGGCCCGGATGCGTTGCTCGATTTCGTGTTGCAAACTCTCGTTGGCGGCGATCAATTCCGCCGTACGGTCTGCGACTCGGCTCTCTAACTCGTCGCACGCCACCTGCAATCGTTTCTCGGCGAGTTTGCGATCGGTGACGTCGGAACCGACGCCGGCCAGCGCCACGATTTCGCCGCTGCGCCGGATTGGACCGATGCGGCACGAGTACCAAGAATCGGACCCCAAGCCGTTGAAGGCCTGCAACTCGAAGCTCTGCGGTTCGCCGGTTCGCAACACGCTTTCGATCGCTTGAGCCATGACGCTTTGATTCTCGGGCGTCAGGTAATCGTAGACGCGAGTTCCAATCACTTGTTCGAACGTGGCTCCCGGACCGACGTGGTTGATCGAAAGCAGCGCTCCCTGCGGATCCATCGTGAACACGAACTCAGGGACATTCAGCAGGATCGCCCGCAAGTTTTCTTCAGCATCTTCCAACTCGCTCACGCGCCGGCGCAAGGCGTGGGCTTCCGCCTCGAGTCGTCCGGCCGAATTCGTTGACGATTTCATCTGGACTTCGTGACGCTGTCGTCGTGATGCGCTGGTGAACAATTGATCCCGTCATGCCTGATGGTAGCCGCCCGAAGCCTCGCCAGGCAAGCGACCGGTCATGAACGTTCATGGCCCCTGACCACTGGCGCGCAGAGCGTGCGGTTTGCGGCCATTCGCTCCGGCGGCGGATGGCGCCTAGTGCATTGTCAGGTCTAGGAATTGGGGTTAGCAATTTCAAACAGCGGGGGTGGCTGGCGGCAGAGCGAAGCGATGCCCCAGCGAACTGGGGCTTCGCCGAGGCTCAGCCGGCTCAGCCTGGGCGCCCGCCTACCCAAAAATTAAGACCTGACAATGCACTAGTTTTGCCTCAAGTCTGGCGAGAAGCCGCAGGCGGACGGCCTGCGAAATGAGAGGCTGGATAGACGGCGCCAATTACGCAAGTTAGAACGCCTGATCTCTCGCACGCCTCGGTGTGATCCGTAAGAAAACTTTAGAGATTTTTGGTCGTCGCAAACCGTTGCCTCGCCGAGCATTGCGCGGGGCTCTGCAAGGCATGTCAAACTTTTCTGTTTGCAGCTTTCGGTTTAGTCCGCCACATTCACATGACGGGCTTGCGGCGCAGTTTTGACGTAGGAATTAAGTGGAGCCGTTAAAGGCGCCGCGGGGCACGCAGAAGGACTTGAAAACATCAAATTAAAGGCGACCGGAGCCTGCGTTCCGGCGATCGACGGAAAACGAGGGTAGAGAGATGAAATTCACATTCGCACTTGCGGCCGGCCTGGCGTTGGCGTCGTCGGCGTGGGGGCAGTCGCCTTGCGGCGAAACGTATCGGGTGGAATATCAAACGGTCTTCAAAGATCGACAAGTGACCGCCTACCGGCTCGAGCAGGAAATGGTCTATGAACAGCGCAAGGTGACCAGTTATCGACCGGTTTGGGAAACCGAAATGCTCGAGCGCCGCTATACCGTCGCCCGGCCGGTTTATGAAACCTCGGAGCGCGAGGAACGCTATACGGTGCAGCGTCCGGTCTGGGAGGAGCGGATCGAGGATCGCAGCTACGACGTCGTTCGCAACGTTTATGAAACCGCCGAACGCGAAGAGCGTTATGTCGTCAACCGGCCGGTGTGGGAGACGCAAGAGCGCGAAGAGCGTTACACCGTTCGGCGGCCCGTGGTGGAAACCGCCGAGCGCGAAGAGAGCTACACGGTGATGGAACCGGTCACGACCTACAGCCCGGTGCAGGTCGATCAGGGCACGTACGTCGATCAACAGGTTTACCAGCCCGGACCGGTGCGAACTCGGCTGTCTTGGCAGTCGGGCACGTGCGTCGTCGATCCGGCGACCGGGCGCACGGCGTATCAACGCGGCGGGCTTTACTGGCAGCCGGTGCAGCAGCCCGGCGTTGTCACGGCGCAGCGCGTCTGGCAGCCGAACCTGGTCACGGTGCAAGTTCCGCAAACCAGTTACGCGGCCCGCGTGATGACGCGTAGAGTGCCGGTTCAGGTCTGCCGTTACGTCGATGAAGAAGTGGTCCGCCGCGTGCCGCTGCAAGTCTGCCGCATAGTGCAGGAAGAGCAGGTGCGCCGCGTACCCTACACGGTTTGCCGCCAAGTGACTGAACGCGTCGAGAACAAGGCGCCGGTGCGGGTTTGCCGGATGGAGTTGGAAGAAGTCGTTCGCAAGGTTCCGGTCACCACGATGCGGATGGTGCAGGAAGAGCGCGTCGAGCAATTGCCGGTGCGAGTCTGCCGCCAGGCGGCCTTCGAGGAAACAATCCAAGTGCCGCACGTCGTGCAGAAGCAGGTGCCGGTGACGTACACCTACCGCGTGCCTCGGACCATGGTCTATCGCGTGCCGATCGACCCGTGCAGCGGGGCGCCGCTTACGACCGTGGCGCCGGCTCCGCCGGTGGTTGCGGCCCCGAACCATGCAACCTCCGAATCGGGCCAGCAAGAAACCCGCAAGGCGAGCGAGCCTCCGGTAGCCCCTTTGGAGAAGCGCGAGGGCCAGAACGGACCGAAAAATGGCAGCAAAAAGCCGGAAATTCCGCCGGGAGTCAATGTGCCCGGGCCGGTCGACGAATCGAACTCCGGCAATGGCGGAAAAATCGACCGCTCTTCGAAGGTGAACAAGCCCCGCAGAATTTATTCCCAGTCGGATCGCGAGACCTGATTCGCCTAGACTCGATTTTTCGCCGCTTCCGACCGGCCGCGACGGTCGTGCCAGACCAGCGCCCGGGGCATGGGTCTTTCCAACGGCCCGTGCCCCGCTTCTTTTTTTCGCCGCGAGACGCCTGGCTTTTCGCGCATTCTCATTTTCGCGGTTTCCTGCGGATCGGCGCCGCTTCGCGGCGCCCCGAGCGGTTGCTATGCTAATGTTCCGTCAGCCGCGATTTGACGAATGCTAGCGGCCAGGGTGGCTGGCGGCAGAGCCTAGGCGATGCCCCAGCGAACTGGGCCTTCGCCTAGGCTCAGGCCCAGCCACCCATCGCTTGAACGTACATCAATCAGCGCCTGACAGAGCACGAGGAACAGCGCGAGCCTCCTCGCCACGACAAGACCGTTTGCCTGATTTTTTCGGTCTGCAACTCCGATCCGGCGGTCTCTTGCGACGAAACCATCGCCCTCAATCGCACGCCGATATGTCGACTCGTTCCCATGCCGCCGACTCGGAAATCCTCAAAGGCGAGCGAGTGGCCTTCGTGGGCAAGCTGGCCGGGATGCCCAAGCGCGAAGCTCAGCAATTGGTGCGGGCCAGCGGCGGCGCGACGGTGGAGCGGCTCGACGATCGGCCTCAACTTATCGTCGTGGGCGAGGCGGAATTGCCGCTTGGCGATCTCGCCGAATCGCTCGGCGACGAGGTGCGCGCGGCCGTCGAGCGAGGCGAGGTGCGCGTGATCACCGAAACGCAGCTCTGGCAGCGGCTGGGCTTCGTCGAAGGCGAGCAGAATATCCATCGCCTCTATACCCCGGCGATGCTGGCCGATCTGCTGGGCGTCTCAACCGCGATCGTTCGACGTTGGCATCGGCGAGGGTTGATTCGACCCGTGCGCGAGGTCCGCAAGCTCCCCTACTTCGATTTCCAGCAAGTCGCCCATGCCCGGCGCTTGGCCGAATTGCTGGCGGCCGGAGTTTCGCCCCAGGCGATCGAAAAGAAACTGGCTTCGTTGCGGCGCCTGTTGCCCGAGATCGAAGGGCCGCTGGCGCAGCTTTCGGTGATCGTCGAAGGCAAGCAGTTGCTGCTGCGGCAAGGGGACGGTCTGATCGATTCGGCCGGCCAGTTGCGGTTCGATTTCGAGGCGGCGGCGAGTGACGCCGCTTTGCCCGCCGAACCGGCAGAAACTTTGCCGGCGCCGGCCTCGCCCCGCGAAGCGAAAGCGCCGCACGGCTCGCGACGCGAAAGCCTGTCGTCGCTGGCTTCGCCTGCCGAAATGCGCGCACTGGCAGCACAATTCGACGATGAAGGCGATCTCGAGATGGCCGCCGAGATGTACCGTGCGGCGCTGGCCGCAGGCGGCCCTGACGCCGAGACGTGCTTCTTGCTGGCCGAAATGCTCTATCGCCTGGGCGACCTGAGCGCGGCTCGCGAACGCTATTACATGGCCGTCGAACTCGACGAAGACTACGTCGAGGCCCGGGCCAATCTGGGATGCGTGCTGGCCGAGACCCAGCAGCACGACCTGGCCGCCGCCGCCTTCGCCGGGGCCTTGGCCTATCATCCCGACTACGCCGACGCCCACTATCATCTGGCCCGCACTTTGGACGAACTCGGCCGCCGCGATGAGGCCGAAGTGCATTGGCGGGCCTTTTTGGATTTGACCGTCGACAGCCCCTGGGCGCTGGCGGCCAGCCAGCGTTTGAGCGAGACGCAACCATTATGACCCAAACGCCTTAAGTGAAAAAGCCTGCCTGGCGCCGCTAACCAAACTCTTGCAAATCGGCCTGAAAACCTTATCTTGCACGGCGCCCGATTGCGAGAATCGCAGGAAGTTTCGGTTTGCTCGACCGAGTTCAACTGCGCCGTAGATTGGCAATGGGCGCCAAATTGAATGAAATCAAGCCGCCGCCCTCAAGGGGCTCGGGAAGCCGGCGTCGAACGATGGAAAGAATTCTTTACGAATACGAGCTGAAGCCGACGACCTGGGTTTATTTGTCGTCGCTGTTGACGATTGCGATCTTCTTCAAGTTCAGCCGTTTTTGGAGCATGCGCAATCTCGATCTGGCGTTGTTGATTGCGCTGTCTCCCGGCTTGCTGATGGTCACGCACTCGGGCGACATTCGCTATTGGGGATATGTCTGGCTGTTCGTCGTCGGCGGATTGCTGCTCGTGCGGCTGTGGATCGATCTGGGCATGGTGCGGCGGCCGCTGCTGGAACCCAATTTATCGCCCGGCGGGCTGACCTTTATCGCCGGCTGTCTGCTGGTGTTTTTAATGGTCAACGTGGTCATCAACAAGCCCACCGAAAGCGATCTCGAGGGCGTGCGCAAGCTCGACGAAATCCTCTCGGGCAACGCGGCTGCGCCGCAAGACAAAAGCCTGATGCGGCACGGACCGGGCTATCCCTGGCTGCACTGGGTGCCCAGCATCACGACCAAGGCGGTTTCGCCCAAGGATCCGGCCGTCTCGGAAGAGGCCGGCAAGTTCATGGTGCAGGCGGCGACGGCGCGAACGATGGCCATCCTTTCGCATCTGGCCGTGGTGATCGGAATCGTGACGATCGGAGTCTGGCACTTCGACAATATCCGCACCGGCGTGGCGGCGGCGACGCTCTATCTGCTCTTGCCCTATACTGCGCTAATGACGGGCCGAGTCGATCATGTGCTGCCGGCGGCTTTGCTGGTCTGGGCGATCGCGGCCTATCGCAGACCGCTCGTTTCGGGCATTCTGCTGGGACTGGCCGCGGGCGCCATCTACTACCCGATCTTCTTGCTGCCCTTATGGGTCGGCTTCTATTGGCGCGGCGGGTTGATGCGGTTCAGCGCCGGTTTCGTCGCCACGCTGGCCTTGATGGTCGTTCCGCTGATCTTCACCTCGGCCAATCTCGACCAGTTCATCGTGCAGATCAAAATGATGTTCGGCTGGCCCAACTTCACGGCGCCGATCGCCGAGGGCTTTTGGAGCTTTCACAAGTCGGCGAACCCTTATCGGATTCCCGTCCTGGTGGCGTTTCTGGTGATGTGCGGGGGATTCGCGATCTGGCCCGCACAAAAGAACCTGGGCACGCTGTTGAGCTGCTCGGCCGCCGTCATGCTCGGCACGCAATTCTGGATCGCCGGGGCGGGCGGCGTCTATCAGGCTTGGTTCTTGCCGCTGTTGTTGCTCACGATGTTCCGGCCGAACCTCGAAGATCGGGTCGCCTTGGCCACGCTCGGCGACGGCTGGTTCGCACGCCGCCGGACCGGCTATCGCCAACAAGCGGCGTAACTTGTTCAAGGCGAATTTCGCCCGAAGTCGTTAAGACGCTGCGCCGGTTATGACAATTCGTTAAGAAACTGCGTTGGGCGCCGAGCGTCCGGTAGGAAGCGCCGCGACGGGAAATCGCCGCTTGGACGAGGACGTTGGTGTCAAGGATCGCGGTGGGCATCACCGGCGACCGCGAACGGTCTGCACTGCTTCTTCAACCTCGCGGGCGATATCGCTCGCCGGCACGTTTTCGTTGCGCACGTGCGATTGCCGGATCAGTTCCAGTCCTTTCTTGCGCAGGGCAGCCTTCTCCGCGTCCGATAGCCTGTTCGGGCTTGTGACTTTACATAAGACCTTGCCGTCCAACTCCAGCTCAATGTCGCCCCGGTCAATCGGCAATGAGCGCAAAAACTGCTTTACAGCGTGGCCGGCTGTGTCCAAATTCACGCGTTGCATGTAACAGAGTTCCTCGGAGCTTGGATTTCCCATCTCGAGAAGGCGGCTACGCTTCCAGCGAAT
>DATKRK010000290.1:0-13915 GCA_035532215.1 Pirellulales bacterium
GGGGCGCAAAGAACAACGTGAAATGGAGTCGTCGGCGCTAGAACGCAGGTGGCCGGGTTCCCTCACTAAACTAGCTCAATTACCCGCTTCAACGCGAAATCTGAAATCAAGGCCGATTTATACAAACCGCGCGGTGCGCTCACAAGCGGCTGCGCGAGATGCGCCGGCGCGCGAGGCGGGGCAAGCCGTCGCCCCCCGCTCGTGGCGAATTTTGTAGAAGCGGCATCCCTGCCGCTTTCCGCAACGCGGCAGGGATGCCGCGTCTACAGTCGAACGAAGCGGGCGAGAAATTGAGAAAAAACCCCAGAATCGAAAAAAAGTCGTAAAGCCCCAGCCTCGCCTCAACCGATAAAGCCTGCCAATTCGACTCGAAAGTCCAGACGATTCATTTCTATCCATCCGGCGAGCGAGGCAGCATGCGGATTTTGTTGAATGGGGCGCCGATGCTAGGGCGGCTGACAGGCGTAGGCCAGTACGGTCTGCGGTTGTTGGAGGCGTTGGCCCGCTTGCCGCGTGAGTCTGGGGTCGAGGAGATTGGGGTCTTCAATGGTCGCGATGTGGTCGACCTGGCGTCGTTTCTCGTAGCCGTTCGCCAACGGCCCAACGCAGCGGCGCGGCACGAGCGGCTAAAGCGGATCATTCGCAGCGCTTGGCCCCGCTGTCGCGATTGGGCCGATCGCTGGCGGCGGCTGCGGCTGGCAAGCCAGACAAAAACGGCGAATTGGAGCGTGTTTCACGAGACGAATTTCGTCTCGCCCCAGTTCAAACTGCCGCTGGTGACCACGGTCCACGACATGAGTTACTTGCGGTATCCGCAGTTTCTTCCCAAGGACCGCTTGGCGTGGCTGCGGCGGCGTATGGGGCTCACGCTTTCGCGTTCGCGCGTGATCTTGACCGACAGCCATTTCACGCGGCAAGAACTGCTCGAGCTTTGCCCGGGCGTCGATCCAAGCCGAGTCGTGGTGACGCATTTGGGCGTCGATCTCGACTACTACTCCGATCCGGCGCATCGAACCCGCGTCGACGACGTTCGCCGCCGCTTCGGCTTGCCTTCGCAATTCGTGCTGTATCTCGGCACGCTGGAGCCTCGTAAGAACCTGCAAGGCTTGATTCGGGCCTATCAAGGGCTGCCGCGAGACTTACAGCACGAGTACCCGCTGGTGCTGGCCGGCATGTCGGGCTGGAAAGAGCGCTACTTTCGCGGCGCCTTGGACGAACTGCGCGCTTCGGGCGTGTTGCACGAGATCGGCTATGTCGACGAAGCCGACGTGCCGGCGCTGATGAAAGCCGCCAGCCTGTTTTGTTTTCCGAGCTTGTACGAGGGTTTCGGCCTGCCGCCGCTGGAAGCCGCCGCCTGCGGAACTCCGGTGTTGTCGAGCCGCGCGGCCTCGCTGCCCGAGGTGCTCGGCGACGCCGCCATTTACGTCGATCCTCATTCGCCCGCCGAGATTTCCGCCGGCCTGGTTCGTTTGCTCGGCGACGAGCCGCTGCGCAAGTCGCTGGAAGCGGCCGGCAAAGCGCGAGCCGCGCTGTTTCCTTGGGAGAACTGCGCCAAGCAAACCCTCGCCGCCTATCGGCAAGCCGCATGAGCCGCAGCAAGGTTGCACTAGAACAACGAGGCCAACCACACGTGAACCGCCAGCCACCGCGAGACCGCATGCCCACGACCGCACGACCGCACGTCCGCGAGGTCTTCCGAGGCACTCAACCCCATTTCCGCCTGGCGGCCGGATCGGCGCTGCAAACGGCGGACGACGCGATTGCCCTCGACTCGTGCCCCGTCTTGCCGCTAGGATTCGGCGCGGTGGCGAAGCGAGCCATCGACCTCTGCGGGTCGCTGGCCTTGCTGGCCCTCGGCGGAATTCCGATGTTGATCGTCGCCTTGCTCATCAAGCTGACCAGCCCCGGCCCGGCCCTTTATACGCAAGAGCGCGTGGGCCTCGGCGGGCGGCGCTTCAAGCTGTTGAAGTTTCGCACGATGCGAGTCGACGCCGAGGCGCTGACCGGCCCCGTCTGGGCGCAAGAGCACGATCCGCGGCGAACGGCTTTCGGCGCCTTTCTGCGGCGTTGGAGCATCGACGAATTGCCTCAATTGATCAACGTCGTCCGCGGCGAGATGAGCCTCGTCGGGCCGCGGCCGGAGCGACCTTATTTCGTGGCCAAATTCTCTCAGGAAATGCCGTCGTATATGCAGCGTCACAGCATTCAGCCTGGCTTGACGGGTTGGGCGCAGTTGAACGGCCTGCGCGGCAATACGTCGATCAGTATGCGGTTGGACTTCGATCTGTATTACATTCGGCACTGGTCGCCGACGCTCGACGTCCTCATTCTGGTCATGACGCCCTTCAAGATGCTGGCCGAAAAAAATGCCTACTGAACCCGAAGAACCATCGCGGCGAGGTCCAGGGGCGGGGTTGCTCGCGGCCCTGCTGTTGACGGCCGCGCTGCAAATCTTCATCGGCATGCGCTCGCCGATCATCGCCAAAGACGGCATGAGCTTCATTCGCATCGCCGGCGAATTGCGAGAGGACGCCGCAGCCACGCTGCAACTCGAAGACCAGCACCCCGGCTATCCGGCGATGATTTTGGCGGGAAACTATCTCGCCCGCCGACTGCCGGGGATCAGCGAGTTCGAGTGTTGGATTCTAGGCGCACGGCTGGCTTCGGGAATTGCGGGCGTCCTTTCGGTGGCCGTCGTCTGGCTGCTGGCTCGGAGGCTGTTCGATCGGCGGGTTGCCGACGTGGCGGCGCTGTTGGCCGCGGTCTGGCCCCTGCTGCGGCAAAACGCCTCGGACGCGCTGAGCGACACGCCTCATTTCATGTTCTATCTGGCCGGCGTCTGGCTGACCTGCGAGGGCCTGGTTCGTCGCCAGGCGCGTTGGTTCGCGGCGGCTTGCGCCGTCAGCGGCCTGGCCTACTGGATCCGGCCCGAGGGCTTGATCGTGGGCTTTACGGCCGCGCTCTTGTTGTTGGTCCAACTCTGGCGCGCCGAGGGCCAAGTCCGCTGGCGCGCGGTCTGCAAAGTGGCGGCGATGGGGTTGGTAATGTTCGCGGTCGCAGCTCCTTACGGCCTGCTGGCGGGAAAGCTCACCAGCAAGAAGAATCCTTTGCAGCGCGAGCCCAGCGATCTGGAAATTGCGGCCCAGGGCGTCGCTGCGACGCCGGGTTTGCTCTCGGAGCCTTTGCCCGGCGCCAAGCTGCCCAACGAAACGGCGCGGCCTGACTCGATAGTCGGAGCGATTGCGGCGGCGCTCTACGAACTGGGCAAGGAAATCGGCCAAGGCTTTTATTATTTGTTCCTGGTACCGCTGTTCGTCTGGCTTTGCGCCCCCAGCCGCCTGCGGCCGCATTTCGCGGCGACGTGGATGACGACCGTGCTCATCTTTTGTCACATGGCGATGCTGGTATTGCTCTTCCTGACGGCCGGCTATATTAGCCACCGTCACGTAATTCCGCTCGTCGGCATGATGTTGCCGGGAACGGCCGCAGGCACGGTTTGGCTGGCCGATCGGCTTGCAGATCGTTGGCCGGCCTGGACGGCGCGACTTCGAATCCCGCTGTTTCGAGCGATTCGGGCGCCCTCGTCAAGTCAGGCTTTGACCGCGATCGTGTTGTTCATGCTCGCGGGTCTGCTCCCGAAAACAATCAAGCCGTTGCACGAGGTTTACGCGCCGCTTGTCCAGGCCGCTCTGTGGGTTAAGCAGCATGCTCGTCCGGGCGATCAGGTGCTGGCGACGTCTGGCTACGTGCGGTTCTACGCGGGGATGCCGGGCTTGCTGTTGGGGCCCGAAGTCCCGAATCTGCCGATTGGTTTGGTGCAAGAACCCGACTCCCGGCCGTGGCCTTTCATCGTGGTGGAAGTCGACACGAGAAAGTTCGACTGCCAACAGCTTTGCAATCCAGCGGCCGGGTACGAGCAAGTCTTGCAAATCGCGCTACATCCGCGAAGGAAATGGCCCAAGGTTCTGGTGTTCGCCTCTCGTTCGGCCAACGTCTCGCGGCTGGCCGCGCATGAGGCGGCCGGCGGCAAAGCGTCGAACTAACGTCGCAGATCGCGCATGTCGAAACAGGGCCGTACGGCGATCGTCACCGGGTCCGCGAGCGGTTTGGGCCGGGCGCTGGCGGTGCGGCTGGCCCGCGACGGTTGGCGGTTGGCGCTGGCCGATATCGCCAAAGAGGCGAATCGCGAAACGCTGGCAATGGTCGAACGGGCCGGCGGCAGCGGCCAATGCGAACCCCTCGACGTCTCGCGGCTCGATGACTGGCTCGCGCTGCGCGATCGACTGCAAAGTCAGTGGCCGCAGCTCGACTTGCTCGTCAACAATGCCGGCATCGCAGGCTCAGGAGAAGTCGGCGGCTTTCCGATCGATGAGTGGCGTCGCCTGCTCGACGTCAACTTGATGGGCGCCGTTTACGGCTGCCACGTGTTCATCGGTTGGCTGAAAAACCACCCTCATCGGTCGCACATTATCAATACGGCGTCGTTGGCCGCTTTTGCCGCGGCGCCGACCATGGCGGCCTATAACGTGGCCAAGGCCGGCATCGTGGCCCTTTCGGAAACATTGTACGCCGAGGCGAAGAAACATGGCGTCGGCGTGACGGTGCTCTGCCCCGGCTTCTTTTCGACGAACCTGCTATTGCAAGGTCACTTCGCCAATGAAGACGAGAAACAGCTCGCCCAGCGGATGATGCAAAACTCCTCCTTCGATGCGGCGCACGTCGCCGAGTTGGCCGTGCGAGCCATGACTCGCCGCCGGTTGTACGTGGTAACCGGCGCGAAAGCGCGCTGGTTTTGGCGCATCAAACGCTGGTTTCCCCGCACCTACATGAACCTTCTCGCCCGGCGCTATGTCAAGGGCCTGCCCGAATCGTTCTGAGCGGCGTCAACGCCGCTGGCCCCCCTCGGGTTTTCCCGATGCCTCGTGAAAGAGCGGGCGTCTATGGAGGGACGGGCGCCCTCGCCCGTCCCAATTATTGAGCCAAGGATGAAACACGGATCGAACACGGATGAGAAAACGAGAACCCCGGCGCAGGCTGAAGCCGGTTAAATCTGAAAGCAAGCCGTGACATTGGCCCGCTTGGCTCGAAGTAGGCTCTGCCGCCCAGCGGCCTCACCGAGTAAAATCAGCTTAGGGACGCCATCTGATTATCGACCGTTGTTCGCCGATGTTAAGCCTGAAAAGCAGCACCTCGCCGCGTTGGTTGGCCGAGGTCGAAAACCATCTCGAAGAACTGCTGCTCGACCACGCGCACTGCGAGAAGAAGGCCGCCGGAACGGCCATGAATCTGATCTTCGCCTACGTCGATCGCGTCGAACTGGTCAAGCCTTTGTCGGAAATCGTCAGCGAAGAATTAGAGCACTTCCGGCTGGTGATCGACCTGCTCGAAGCCCGCGGCATCCGCTTTCGCCGGCTGAAGCCGAGCAGCTACGGCGCTCGGTTGAACGAGTTGGTTCGCAAGCAAGAACCCGGCAAGGCGGTCGACCGGCTGCTCGTGGCCGCCCTGATCGAAGCCCGCTCTTGCGAGCGGTTCGCGCTGCTGAAGGACCGGCTACAAGACCGCGAGTTAGCCGGCTTTTATCAAAGCCTGTTCGAGTCGGAGGCCCGGCACCATGCCAGCTACGTGCAGATGGCCCGCTCGTTTGCCAGCGAAGAGGCCGTTCGAGTCCGCTTGGAGGAGTTGGCCGCGGCCGAGGCCACGATCATCGACGAAGGCGACGATCTGCCTCGCATGCACAGTTAGCGAATCGGCGAATAATCGGTCGCCTTGAGAAACAGCGACTTCACGCCCCCTTTCACCGTCAGTGGGCCGCCCGCCTTGGTTTCCGAATCCTTCAGGGCGGATTTCCACGCAGGGTCGGCGCCGAACGCGGCGAACGATTCCTGGGCGGCTTGCGGGCTGCGATGGGCCAACAGATACACGAGCGTGTCTTCGGCGCCTTCCTGGTCGGACAAGAGATTCCAATAAGCGATATTCGTCATGCCGTGTTTCTTGAACAGCGCGACCGTGTGGTCGCGGAAGCGCGAGTTGAGCGCATCCAGGTTGCCGGGCGTGGTCGTGTACGTGCGCAGCTCGAACACGCGCTCGTCCGCGTGCGAAGGTTTGATCTCTGGCGAATAGTCCGTGGCCTTGAGGAATTTGATCTCCACCTTGTCGACGAGTTTTCCATCGACCTCGCTGGCCTCCTTGGCTCGCTTCCAGTCGGGGTCGGCGCCGAACGCCTGCCACGCGTTTTCACGCTCCTCGCGGCTGGGGTAGGCCAACACGTAGATCAGCTTTCGCTCCGGGTTTTCCAGCGGAACCCAGTAGCCGATGTTCGTCATGCCGTGTTTTTCGAACAGTTTCGTCGTGTGGTCGCGAAAGCGAGCGTGCAGCGCCTCGAGTTTGTGCGGCGCCGCGTAGTAAGTCCGCATCTCGAACACGCGCGGATCGGGCTCGGCGGCGGAAAGCGAGGCGGCGGACATTAAAATCACTCCGAGCAGCGTGGCGGGGCGAATCATGGCTGTTTCCTGGATTGAATGGCATCGACCGCGGCGTTCTTCGAGGCCGATTGTAATCGGCCCGCCGGCGCTCGTCCATGCACGCCTCCGAGGGTTGTTTTCGCAAAACTTGCGTCGCAGCGAGCCCAATCTTCCGTTGCCGCCGCCGGGTTGTTCGCAATCCGAGGAAAAACCGCCTCCCAGGCGCTCTGGTTTCGAAACGACAAACAACTTATATTAACCCGCTTATTCTGCGTCTGGCTTGCCAGCGTTGGCAAGCCTGCACGCGGTCATGATGCACCCAGTTGAAAACGCCCGTGAAAAAAGTTTATCCGAGCGGCCGACAGGACGTTCGGCCGCTTCGGTCTGCGGCGTGCGAGTTGAAATTCGAGGCCAGCGATGGGTTTCAACTCGAATTGCGGCGGCGAGTCGACGACTATTTCGAAACCACCGGGAAGCGTCGGCGAGACTGCCCCCGGATGTATCTCAAGACCGCGATCACCTTCGCCTGGTTCGCCGCCTCGTACGCGGGGCTGACGTTCCTGGCCGATACGTGGCAGCAAGCAGCGCTGTTGGCCGTCTCGCTCGGCTTGTCGATGGCGGCGATCGGCTTCAACATCCAGCACGACGGCGGCCATCAGGCCTATTCCGCTCGCAAGTGGATCAACCGCCTGATGGCGATGAGCCTCGATCTGCTGGGCGGCAGCTCCTACGTCTGGGCCAAGAAGCACAACCACGTCCACCACAGTTTCTCGAACATCACGGGACACGACGACGACATCAATATCGGCTCCTTCGGGCGGCTATCGCCGCATCAAAGGCGGCTTGGCTTTCACCGGCTGCAGCACTTTTACTTGTGGGCGCTGTACGGATTCTTGCCGATCAAGTGGCAGCTCTACGACGACTTTCGCGACGTGGCGCTGGGCCGGGTCGGCGCCCACCGCATGGCCCGGCCCCAAGGCTGGGACTTGGCGCAGTTTCTCGGCGGCAAGTTGATTTTCCTGACGTTGGCGTTCGTCATTCCGCTCAGCTTGCACTCGGTCGGCGCCGTGGCGGCCTTCTATTTATTGACGTCGCTCGCCCAAGGCGTGGTGCTCAGCGTGGTGTTTCAGTTGGCGCATTGCGTCGAAGAAGCCGATTTCCCGATGCCTTCGCCCGCAAACGGCCGGATCGCCAACTCTTGGGCGGTGCATCAGATCGAAACCACCGTGGACTTCGCCCAGAACAGCCGGCTTTTATCGTGGCTGATCGGCGGGCTCAACTTCCAAATCGAACATCACCTCTTTCCGCGCATCTGCCACCTGCACTATCCGGCGATCTCCAAGGTGGTGAAGCAAACGTGCGCCGACTATGGGATCCGTTACGTGGCGCATGAAACGCTGTACGACGGCGTGTCGTCACATTACCGCTGGCTGCGCCGGATGGGTAGAGCCAAGGCCGAGCAAGAGCTTCAATCCGCTGCGTCGCAAGCCTGACAGACGCCTGCCCTGGCCAGCGACGAGAGCTAATCGGGCGCAGGGTCGCCAAAGTCAGCGACAAACGCCGGCATGTGCGCGTTCGAGCAGTTGCCGGATCTGCGGCAGCCAATACAGGTATCGCCAGCGGTGAAAGCCGAGATCGAGCATCTCTTCGATCGCCGAGTCGGGCGACCAGCCTTCGGCGACCACGCGATAATAAGCGCAAACCACGCCCGTGCGATCGACCCCCTCGCGGCAGTGAACCAACATCGGCCGCGGCAACTCCAGCGAATTCATCAACTCGAAAACTTCGACCACCTGCGACAGGCTGGGGGGCTTGAAGGGCGACATCGGCAAGTGCAGTTGCACCATGCCCAGTTCGTCGGCCAGATGCGCCTCTTTCGGCGCGCGGCGGTTCAACCACTCGTACCAACCCGACTCGAGATTGATGAGTGTCCGAGGATTCGGATCGGACGCCAACAGCGTGTCGCGCGTCGGCCGGGGTCCGCGATAAATGTCTTCGGTGAATTTGATCATGAGCCGTCTCCGACCGCTCGCGGACCATTTGCTCCTGTCGCCGCGTGCGAGCCGCATGGTCGTCGCCGAGCCGGCGCAAGGAGTCGCTCCTCCTCGCAATTCATGATAACAAAGGTCGCCGATGCGCTCACCCCTCTGCATGCGGCGGGGGGCGTCTTCGGTTGCGGCGCAAGCGTCCTGCCGGCTACGCCGCAAGCGCGATGCTTTCGCCACGGCGAGAATCGAAGCTCTTAACCCTCGCAGACTTCGAACGACGTTGGGGATCGCGACGAGCGGGGCCTCGCCGCGTGATCGAAATGCCGGAGACCAACCAGAACCCCGCGCTCGGTTTCGCCCGCCGCGGCGCCCCGATTCCGCCCGAAAAAAATTCCGGGAAAAAAAGATGGTTGACGTTCGGCGGAAGTAGGCTATCATGCGCACGCAAGGCTTTCTTCACGGTCGTCTACAGGCCAACAGGCCATTCGGTCGCTGCGGAGCGGCAACGTCGCACTTCCTAGGCAGGAGGGTGTTATGCGTTGGCTCGGTCAGATTGCTTCGGCCACGGCGTTGACGTGCCGTTCGGATCGCGTAGCTTCGGCGCGCGACTGCGAGCGGTCGTTGGAGGTCTACTTGCGGATTGCCGCGCGGGCGGCGTGGCGGGCCGTCGCCGCGCTGCTGCTCGTGGCGGCTGGGTTGAAATTGGCGCAGCTCTCGCTGTCGACTCGCGGTTTCGCCCGCCCCCCCGGCGACGTGCTCACGGACCTTGCCGCAGTCGGCGCCGAGACGCTCACGGCGCTCTGGATGCTGTCGAGGATTCGCCCCGGCTGGTCGAAAATCGCGGCGATCCTGCTGTTCTCGATTTTCCTGTGCGTCTCGATCACCCGGGGGCTTGCCGGGGCCGAGTCGTGCGGCTGCTTCGGGGCGCTGCGCGTCGATCCTTGGCTGATGGCTGGCGTCGACGCCGCCGTGCTGGCGCTGCTCTTTTCCGTCAGCGCGCCCGCCGCCGCCCGGCGAGCGAGTGTCGCAACGATCCTCGCATATCTGGGCTCATCACTGGCGGCCGCCGCCTCGCTTCACGTTGTGATCAGCCGCTCTTCGGAAGATGGCGTCTTGGCGTTGGCTGGCGGCGAAATCGTCGTTCTCACGCCCGAGGCGTGGCTCGGTAAGTCATTTCCGCTGCTTGCTTTCTTGCCCGACGCGGAGGAGCTCTCGGCGGGGCCGTGGCGGGCCATTTTATATCACAGCGACTGTCCCAAATGTCGGGCGCTCATCGCGCAATACGCCGAGCGCCTCGAACCCAATTCCACGGCGAATCAGTCACGGCTTCGCGGGCGCGTCGCGCTGATTGAAATGCCGCCTTTTTCCGCGCCGCGGGGCCCCGTGGATGGCGCGCCGTTCGTTCATCTCCGTTTGCGCGATTCCGAGCGCTGGGTCGTCGAGACGCCGACAGAACTCGATTTAATGGACGGCATTGTCGTAGATGTAAACCCTGCGTCCGGCGCGAGTAACGTGCCTATCGGCGGCGCGGTCCTTCGTCCGCGTGCCGACGAGCCGGACTCGCGTTATCGCCAGCTTGTTGCAGTGAGGTAACCCAATGCGCGATTCGCGACACCTACTGTTGGCGTGCGGCGCTACGACGGCGGTTTTCTTGTTCTCGTGGCTCACCATTCGAGAATACCGCGCCAACGTTCCCAAGCTGGCTTGCGACAAACCGGCGGTTGACCTGGGGCAAATTCGTTGGGGAAAGTACGAGGCGGTTTTCACGCTTCGCAATAACGCCCGCCATCCGATGACGCTCACCGGGGTGCGCAAAAGCTGCGATTGCGCCGAGGTCGAGCTATCGCCAGCTCGGTTAGGGCCTGATGAATCGGCGACGCTTCGATGCACCTGGGACACGACCGGAAAGCGCCGCCAGTCGCGCACCGATCTTATTGTCGGCTACCGCCTTTCCGAACCCGATGCAGAAGAGAGCGCGTACGTGCTCACGGTCGCCGGAAACGTGACTCCTGACTACGATTGGGATCGCGAGGAGGTCGCGTTTACACGCGGAAAGAGCGAGATCGCAACGATCCGTTTCAAGCCGGTCGCCGCGGAGTCCGTGCGGCTGATCTCCGCTTATTCCAGCCACGCCGCGTTCGAAGCTGTCGCCCGCGACAAGACGACGCTTGAGGTCCGCTTTTATCCCGACAAGTGGCGCGACGGGCGAGGGGGGTACTCGGTCGTCGCCAAGCTAGCAAACTCAGCGCTCTCGACGCGACGATTTCCGATACGCGTTCTCCAAAGCAGGCAGAAACCCGAGTAACTGTGAATCCATACTCCACCGCACTGCGGTGGTTTTCGTTCACGTACTGGTTGCGTGTCCGTCACTTACGAAGGAGGATCGCCATGTGGTTTCGCCCGACCCGCTGCTTTAAAGCCGTCGCCACTTCGCTCGTGCTTGCCGTGATCGGCGGCGTCGAGTATACGCTCGCCGACTGTCCAGACCGAGGGGTACAACCCAGCTCGCCATGTATCACGTTACAGTCGGTATGCACCTCGGGCCCCGGTTGCGCGAGCACGACGCAGCAGAAGGAGAAGTACGGCAATTTCCAGTCGGTGTACTCAGAAGGTTTGTTTACAGCCTTTGCGGCTAAGGCTGACTGCTACACCGAATGCTCGTGCTATGTCCCCGACAACGGAGGCTGCCAGCCGACCACTTTTTGCCAAACGTATACGGCGAATACGCTCACGGCGTTGGGCTGCGGGATCGGGTCGTGAAATCTCCTATAGGGGCGTTGCAAACAAACGGCTTCGACGCCGCTATGAATTCCACAAAACTGTTCGCCTGGGCGCGGTTATGAAGTTTATGCAAGCAGCGGCAATCAATAAACGCGCTATCGCTCGACTGCCCGTGTGCGCGTTGTCAGTACATTTACTTGCGCTTACATGTGGCCCATTGAAGGCGGAGCAATCTGCGGCCGAGATTCAAGAGAAGGCGCTTTCCGCGAGGCGCTCGATCAAAAGCGGCGTCGTCATGCTCGTTTCGCGATACCGTGTCCCAAATGGTTCCGTGAACGCCACGCGAACCGTCTACTTCGACGGCGCCAAGATTCGGGGCGACACAAGCAAGCCGTACGGCGTGCGTCCGCCCGCGGCGCACGCCGACAAACACACGGACGTAAGCTGTTTCGGCTGTTATTCGAACGACATGCACTTTAGCTGTACGGACCGAATGTCCGAGGACGGGGCTCCACTTGCTGCCAGCATCACCGACCGCAACCACGTGAACGAAGACGCGGACTATGTCCCCGATCCTCGGTGGATCGGATTCATACCTATCGATAGTTTCGGGATGCGGAACTATCACATGGATTACGTTGTTGGCGGCAAGGGGAGCGAGGCGGCGCAAGTCACTCGTGAAAATCTCAATGGCCACGAGTGCCAGCGGCTCGAATTCAAGCGGCCTTGGGGAAGCACCGCACGCGTGTGGATTGCCCCCGCGGCGAGCTATAGCGTAATGCGCAACGAAGTCGAATTCGACAATGGCGGGGTCCATTACGTTGATAGAGTTGACGTTGAAGTCGAGAAACACCTCGCATCCGGAATTTGGTTTCCAACCAAGGCGTACTTCGAGCGGCGCGAAACGCGCGCCGGCGCCACCCAAGTAACTATGGAGGAAAAGCTGGCTATCGACGTCCGGCAGCTCAACGAGGCCGTCGCGCCTTCGGTCTTCTCGCTTGGCGGCGTCGAGATCTTGAAGCCTGGAACCAAGATCATGTGGGTCTCCGACCGCCCGGCGCCGGTCGCAGGCGCGCAGCTGCTCGAGTGGAACGGCGAGAAACTCGTCGCTGCGCGCGGTCTAGCGCCGCGAAGGCCCCCTCAAGGTCGGGTCAACCGCTTGCCGCTTCTTTATTTCAATTGCGCCGTCGTTGCCGCCCTCGTGGCCGCCGTGGCGTTGCACCGACACTATCGCGGGCGTGGAGCGGAGGCGCCAAAGTCTATGTAATGCGTCCGCGCGGCGCGAACGTGATTCTTGATGAGAGAGCCGGCATTGCTGGCAAGCGTGCAGGATTTGGGGTCGAGACCCGTGAGCTTCCGACGCGCAACTTGTGCATTCCTCCTCATTTCGTGCCAAATGGCTGGCGCGAGGCTCTGCCTGGCCGACTCGTTGTCGATTGACTTCACGGAGCAGCAATTTCGGCCCGAATTGGTCGAATTGTGGGGGCGCGGGGCGGAGACGCGCGTGAGTCCCGACCGTCGCGGGCTGCGCGTCGATATTCCCGCTACTAGCGGCGCGGCGGCGCCCGTTGGATTTTCGTCGAGGTTTGGCATGCGCGGCGACTTCGATATCGCGCTGGGCTATTCCGTGATCGAACTGGCCGGTGCGAGGGGCCGCGAAAGCGGTGCGGTGACGCTATACGTGGCCGCAGATTGCGAGTATCGGGATGCCGCTTCCATCGAGTACACGACGCACGCGACGAAAGGGCCTGTGTTCATGATGCGCCGCTTTTCCGGCGCAGGCAGAGAGCGGCGCTCGGTAATTCGCGCCGCGGCGGCGCACGAGAAAAGCGGAACGTTGCTACTGCGTCGCCGCGGCGAAAAATTGGAGTTTCTCGTGCGCGACGGCGAGCGCGCCGTTCCGAAAAAGCTTTGGAGTACGCGTTTCGTCGAGGCCGAGGCCCGCATCATTCGTGCTACTATGCGAAGCAGCGCTGGGGACATATCCTCTCAAGCGATTCTGTATTCGTTCGTCGTCGAAGCGGATCGCATCGTCGGGACGCCGCCGGCGCGCGGTGGAACTTTTCTCCCACATTCCTGGTTCGCTTTGCTAGGCGCCGGCGCGCTCGTGGCGGCTGGCGCCCTCGTCGCCGCGCGGAATCGAGTTTCGTCGAGCGCGTCCAGACGCCCTCGTAACAGGCCAGCGTCGCGTTTTGGACTCACGCTCGTCGAGTTGCTAGTCGTGCTGGGCGTCATCGGGATCCTAGCCGGGTTAATGTTGCCAGCGATTCAGAACGCCCGCGAAAGCGCACGCAGGACGACCTGCCTTAATCATTTGCGTCAACTGGGCGGCGCATTCATGCTGCACGAAAGCACTCACCAATGTTTGCCGACGGGGGGCTGGGGATGGAGATGGCAGGGAGACCCCGACCGGGGGTTCCGAGCCGAGCAACCGGGTGGTTGGGGGTTTAACATTTTGCCGTTCATCGAGCAAAGCGGATTACACGACGCGGCGGCTGGCCAAGTTCCCGCGGCAAAACGGGTAACGGGAAAGGCGGTCGCTCAGACCGCCGTCGCGACGTTCAATTGCCCGACACGGCGAGCGGTGCAGCCCTACCCATTCGTCCACGCGCAAAACTTCGTGAACATCGATCGGCCAGCGAAGGTCGGCAGAACTGATTATTACCCCGGCATGAAAGTGGATCGCAATTCGGTAACGGACGCATATCGGACGGAAGGATGGAGGAAGTAACTGATGACATGTTC
>DATKRK010000291.1:0-2263 GCA_035532215.1 Pirellulales bacterium
CTCGCCCTGGGCGATTTCGATCTCTTCGCCTTGCGACAAGTCGTCGCACAGCTTGTGTACGCGGGCCGTTCGCGGATCGAGAAACGTGGTCAGCCGCAACGGGGCGTGCTGGTTGAGCGCCTGCACGAGCCGCGCCGAAAAGCGGCCGATGCCCGTCATCGTGGGCACCAGCAACGGAAAGACCTCGATATAAATGGGCGCTGTCACGCTGCTCTCTCCGCGGCGAAGGTCTTTGCACGGATAACGCCTGGCGAGCCGGTGGCGTCAGCCTCCGGGTCGGGGAGCAAAATGCCGCGCTCGAACAACCCGGAGGCTGACGCCACCGGCTCGCCAACTGACGCCACCGGTTCGCCGAAGGCCAAGGCCAGCGCGCCGGCCAAACGCGGCCAGACCGCGGCGGCCGAAGCCCAACCGTGCATCGCTTGCCGCGCTTCGCGCGACAGGTTGCGATACTGCGGGCGGTCGTTCACCGCCGCCTCGTAGCTGGCCTCGATCTGTTCGCGCAGCGACGACCACACGATGCGATGCCAGCTTGTGTGCAAACGGCCGGAATTGTCTTGCGGCCAGGGACACGGCTCGGGATGCGAATCGACTACGAACCCCAGGCGATCGTCGAAGTAATCGGCGATGGCCGTATGCCGCGGCGCCACGCCCGGCCGCCCGCCGGCGAGAAAGTCTTGCAGCGGCAGACAAGCGCCTTCGGCGCGCGTCGAGGTGATGTAGTAAGCGCTGGCCTCAGCGAGAGTGCGCATCTGCTCGTCGCTCAGGTAGCTGGTGATGAGCACGAGCTTCGAGCGATGGGAGATGCCGAGCTTGTAATAATAGCCGAGCATCTCGCGCACCGGCGCCGCGTGACTTGTGACCAGTTTGACGACCAGCGTGGCGTCCTCGCGATCCCGCGTGGCCAGCAAAAATGCGCTGAGCAGGTCTTCCCAGTTCTTGCGATTATCGTCGGGATTGAGAATCGAAGTATAGACCACGCCGGAAAGCTCGACCTTGGTTTCGGCGGGCGGCAATTCGATTTCGCCTTCGAGCCACGCGTTGCGGGCGGCGTTTTTGGCCGAGACCAAGGCCTTGCTCAATCGCAACGGCAGCCAGGGCTTGATGCCGCGACGCCAGACGTTGCGAGCCGCGCTGCGCAGCTTGGTTTTAAGCCGAAAGGCTTGCGAATCGGGCCCCGGGCGCGACTCGACGTCGGGCGGCCGCAACGGTTGAACCTCGGGCGAGGAGAAAACATAGGCCGTGCAATCGAGCGTCGTCCGCCGGCCGGCCTCCCAGGGCGGCAGCTCGAAGTATTCCGCCGCGACGGGCGTCGGAACCACGCGGATCGGCGTGCGCACCCCGGCGCGGCCGAGCGCCGCGGCCGTGAATTCGCTGGCCGTCAAAATCAACGAGCAGTGATTGGCGATCCGCACCCAATGATAGCGAGGATTGTCTTTGTAATCGCCGGCCGGAATGTCGGGAAACTCCCAAAACGGCAGCACGACGTTCGGCGCCTTGCGCGTCAGGTAAACTTCCTGGAACGGGCGGAAACTGAGGCTCAGCGGTTGCCGGCCGCGACGCCGGGCGTTGCGGACGGCGAAATCGAGCTGGCTTTCGGGCCGCCCGACTTCGACGACCTCGGCCCACCGCTCCAAGAGCGGGCGAAAGGCGCGCAGCACGAACTCGTAGGAATAACCCGCCGCGCCCAGCGTTTCCTGCGGCGCAGCGCCGCGCGACAGCGAGTTGACGATCAGCGTGCGCAGGTTTTCGGAAGCGCCCAGCGCGTCGGCGCCTGCGGCAGAAGTTGGGCCTTTGTTCATTTTCTCCAGGCTCGCCAGGTTGCGACATCAAGGGCCAAGCGGGCGGTACCGTAGCAGACGCAGTTGCGACGGTCAATCTGAGGTTGAACGATCCGCCGCTTGAGCTATACTTCGCCGCCTTTCTTTTCGAAGTTGGCGGCTGGGGCGCATCTGTCGCCGTTCGGCGAGCAACTCCCTTCATACCGAGGCGTGGACCGATGCTGTTCTGCTCCGAGCAGTTCCTGGTATTTTTCAGCCTGGTGTTCTTGGCCTATTGGGCCCTGCCTTGGCATCGGGCGCGCGTCTATCTGTTGCTGGTCGCCAGCTTTTATTTCTATGCAAGCTGGAACCGTTGGCTGGCGCTGATCATCGGCGTCTCGACGACGATCGACTACTTCGTCGCCCGCGGCATGGACGCCGCCGAGATTCCTTGGCGGCGGAAGGCGCTGATGAGCGTAACCATCGTCGCCAATTTGGGCCTG
>DATKRK010000292.1:0-10186 GCA_035532215.1 Pirellulales bacterium
GGGTGGCTGGCGGCAGAGCGAAGCGATGCCCCGGCAATCTGGGGCATCGCCTAGGCTCAGCCGCCAGCCACCCCGTTAGCGATCGGTAAGAAAGCTGCGCGCCGTGCGAAGCGATAAACGTCCGGAAAATTCGTGTTTGACGGGCAGGGCAGGGGGGCGCAGACGGGCGAGGGCCCTCCCGTCGGGCGAGGGCGCCCGTCCCTCCCTGACGCGTAGACGGGCGAGTGCGCCCGTCGCTCCATTTGGAACTTACTCGCCGTCGAGCAGCCAGTCGACGACTTGTACGAGACCGTCTTCGTCGTGGCAGGGAGCGATGCGGTCGGCGGCGGCTTTGACTTCGGCCAGGGCGTTGCCCATCGCGACGCCGAGCCCGGCGGCTTCGATCATCGGAATGTCGTTCACGTCGTCGCCGACCGCGCACATCTCCGCCGGAGCGATGCCCCAATCGGCCGCCACTTGCTGAATGCCGGACCACTTCGTGACCCCGAACGGCGCGATCTCGCACATGTGGCCGATATACCGCGGGCTGCGTAAGACGTGCGTGTAGAGCAGCCCCGGCAACCGCCGCTGCAATTCTTCGTGCAAGGCTACCATTTCCTCTCGCTGGCCGATGGCGAAGCCCGCGAACACGCCCTCGGGCGGATCGCACATCAACCTCGGCCAAAGCCGATGGCAACCGGGATTGAGCGCCAGATAATCGGCCAGTTCCGGATGCTCCACCTCGATCCGCGGGCAATAAAAATCGAACCCTTCGCCAAACGAATCCGCGTACAACACCGCCTCGTATCCGGCTCGCTCGACGATGGCCAGGCATTCGCGCAGCAACTCGCGCTCGAAGGCCGCCTGATAAAGCGTGCGGTGATCGAGCGGATGTTTAATGAGCGCTCCGCTCGCCGTGACCAGCGGCACGTCGAGGCCCAGCGGTTCCACCAGCGGTAGCGCGCGGCTATAGCGTCGGCCGGTGGCCAGCACGATTCGCAGGCCGGCGTCGGCCGCGCGAAGCAGTGCGTTTCGCGTGCGTTCGGTCAGTTCATCGCGGCTATTGACGAGCGTGCCGTCGATATCGATGGCTAGCAGACGGTAACGCATGGGGCAGGGCAGGGGGGTAGGCGAGCGGCCGGCGTCAGCCGGCTGGTCTTAATGCGGAACGCGGAACGCGGAAAGAAAATCGCATGTTTGGTTACTCATTTTTTATCGGTATGGATGCTGTTTCAAGTCATTTCGCACCCGGAGGCTAACGCCTCCGGCTCGCCATTGTCGCTTTTCGCTGGAGCGAAAAGACGCATTTTCGCGGAGCGAAAAGCGACATTACGCCTCCGACTCGCCAAACGCCTACTCCGCCGCGGCCATCGCCGCCAGTTGCACAACGGCCCGGTTCTGCTCCTTCTCCAGATAGGCCCGGCCTTTCTTCACGTTCAAGTGGTCCCAAGGCAGCTTGGCGTCGAGCGAATAGGCGCGCTGGGCGGTGCTCTCGACGTTCAGCCCGCAATCGGCCAACGCTTGCCACCAGAGATCGGGCTGCAAGTGCTCTCGCCAACTGTCGAGCCGGGCGCCTCGCTGCCAGGCGAGCTCGACCGCTTCGGCCGTGCGACGGTCGCCGCGGCTGAGCACGCCTTCCAATAGGCTGGTCTCGACCTCGTGGCATTTGACGTACACCGAACGCAGCCGCCGCTGTTGTTTCAAATGCGAATGCGCCCAGTGAAAATACTGCCGCGTCTGCATGCCGTTCCATTGGTAGGGCGTGTGGGGCTTGGGGACGAAGTTCGAGACGCTGGCCGTGACCTTGGCGAAGCGGCCCGTCTCCTGCTTGCCGATTTTGGAGATCGTTTCGGCCATCTCCACGATGCCGTCGAGATCGACTTCGCGCTCGCCCGGCAGGCCGCAGAGGAAATAAAGCTTGACCTGCTGCCAACCGTGGTGAAACGCCTGCCGGCAGCCTTCGTAGAGATCTTCGTTCTTGATCTTCTTGCGAATCTGCTCGCGCATATCGTCGCGAGCCACCTCGGGCGCCAAGGTCAGCCCCGAGAGATCGCCGAACATCGACATCAACGCCGCCACGCTCTTGAGCTGCTCGTTCACGCGCAGGCTCGGCAAGCAGATTTTCACGCCCAGCGGCTGGAACGTCTCTTGCAGCCGACGCACGAGCTGCTCGAAGTGCGGGTAGTCGCTCGTCGACAGAGACAGCAGCGAAATCTCGGTCTGGCCCGTGCTGCGGTACGATTCGAGCGCCGCCTGGACGATCGTTTCGACCGAGCGAATGCGCAGCGGCCGCTTGATGACCGTGCTCTGGCAGAAGCGGCATTGCCAGGGGCAGCCGCGCATGATTTCGATCGCGATCCGATCGTGGACGCACTCGACGAACGGCACGATCGGCGCCGTGGGCAGCGGAATTGCGTCGAGATCGTCGATCACCGAGGGCTCGATCGTCGCCGGCACGTCGGGCCGCGTGGGGTTCAACGCCAGCAGTCGCCCCTCGGCTTCGTATTCCGGTTCGTAGAACCGCGGCACGTAGGCGAACGGCAGCCGCCGGGCCAATTCGGCCAGCAGTTCTTCGCGCTGCAGTTGGCCGGCGCGTCCTGTCAGCGGACGGCTAAGCGATAGCGCGTCGTTCTTGAGTTCGAGCCACAAGTCGCAGATTGCCGGCAGGCTCGGTTCGCCGTCGCCGGTGACGAACACGTCGACGAAGGGCGCGATCGGCTCGGGGTTTTGCGCACAAGGGCCGCCGGCGATGACCAACGGCTGCTCGAGCGTGCGCTGTTCGGAGCGCAAAGGAATCCGCCCCAGATCGAGCATCGTCAGCAGATTGCCGTAGGAGATTTCGTATTGCAGCGTGAAGCCCAACACGTCGAATCGGTCGAGCGGCGTAAAGGTCTCCAGGCTATACAGCGGCGTTTCGCTGGCGCGCAACTGCTCTTCCATGTCGAGCCAGGGAGTGAAGGCCCGCTCGCAGACCCAGTCTTCTCGGGCGTTCATCAGGAAGTACAGCACCTGCAAGCCATGATGGCTCATGCCGATCGTGTACGTATCGGGAAAGGCCAGGCACAGCTTGCCCCGCACGTCGCGATGATCCTTGCGGATCATGTTCAATTCGCCGCCGATGTACTGGGCGGGCGTTTGCACGTGCGGCAGCAAGCGGCTGACGACGTGGTCTTTGAAGCGCTGATCGAGCATGCGGTTCCTCGCGGTCTGGCCGCCAACGAATCTCGCCTTCGGAAGGATCGTCGCCTTCCGCCGGCTAGGCCATCCGCGATTATGACAACTCAGCCCGAAAAAAAGTAGGGCGAGCCCGCGCACTGCGAGAGCGCGCAGACTCGCTTGCTAGCTGGCGTACTACCACCACCAGCTATAGTACGGCGAGAAACCGTATCCGTAGCCATATCCGTAATACGGCGAGTAATAGCCGCGAAATGGGCCGCCGTAGTATGTCGTATAGCCGCCGTAGTACGGATAATACCCGCCCCAACGGCCATAAAACCGGCCCCAACGCACGGGTTCAATCGTGGCGTCGCCATGATTGATCGCCATGCTGATCTGGGGAAGATTGGCAGGCTTCATGGGCGGCGATTCGCGTTTCAAGAGCGTGCCGCCGTAGATGCCGACTGCCAACAGGGCTGCAAATGCTGCTACGCGTGCCATTTCGCTGACTCCTTTGCTTTTTCAACTGGTTTGCGCTTCAATCGCGCTGGCGCGCCGACCCCAGGGTTCGCTTTCGCTCGCCCGGCGCGAGTTCGAATCGGCGGCCGTGCCAACAACAAGAGGAAAAGCAAACATCGCGCCAACCGCGGGCGCCCGCGAGAATACGCCGCCGCGAAGCGTCGCGCGGCCGAGGTTTGGCTTGGCAACGCGCAGGCTGGTCGCCTGCTTTCCACGCCAAGCGCCTCGGAAGTCTGAATGGGCGTCGGGCGCCCTGAATAGTTGCGCTTCACGCCGTCGCGCTTTGCAGAACGCCCGAGATATCGGGATGGCCTTCCCCCAGCAACGAGGGATGCCAGCGTGAGCCGACGCCGCCCCTTATCGCACGCGGCAGCGGAAGCGGACGATTCCGCCTTGGCCGGGTTCGAGCGGTTCGGCGATTTCCCAACGCAGCACGAGCGATTCGCCTTCGTTGGCTGCGGTCGAGAATTCGGCCTTGACGCTCGATTGAGCGCTGTCGGGCAGGTATTCCAACCGCGTGGTGAGATTGTCGACCAGCACGATATTGCCCAGAGGCTGGTCGCCGATGTTGTCGAATCGCAAGGTGAAATCGATCTCTTCGCCCGGCTGCGCCGTTTGCGTCGAGGCCACTTTGACCAATCGCAGCTTCGGCGAATTGCGCAAATCCTTGACCGTATAGATCTCTTCGGTCCGCTCGTTCTGCGAGACGGCCACCGCCTCCTGGGCGTCGACGAAGACCTGCACGGCCAAGTCGTGCGACCAGACGATCGCCGCCTGAACCGAATCGGCCAAGCGGGCTTTTTCCGAATTCTGGTGGATGCCGTTGCGGATCAAAGACAGATCTTCGAACGGCAAAAAGGCGTCCTGGAAGCTCTTCGACGACAGCGTGTTCGACAATGCGCCGTCGCCTTGCCGCGAGCGATAGGCCCCGAGCATCCGCGTGCCGATGTCGCCGCGAGCCTGGTAGCGTTGCAAGCTGGAGGCCGGCACGGTGACGTCTTCGTTCTTGGCCACGCCGACCGGCCGTTCGACCCCGATCGGCTGATTGACCTGTTCGTTCGCCACGATCCGCGTCACGGTGCGTACCGAGCCGAAACGCGGCGCGTAGATATGGACTTTGTTCGAGGGCTCGACCAGCGTGCGGCCGTCGAGCGAATCGTAATGGGCCACCGTGTCTTCGAGATCGAGCCCTTGAATTTCCCAATCGGGCGAGACGGCGACCGGCGGGCCGCTGTCGCCGCCGTCTCGCAAGTATTCTTGTTCCGGCCAGGGCTTGGCTAGACCCGGCGGCGACCAAGGCCCGGCGACCTGATAGGGCAGCGGCGGGCCTTGAAATCCGGCCGGCGCGATGACTTCGCCCGGCGGCGCCCCGGTCCAGGCGGCCCCGGGCAGGCCGTCGATCATCGCCTGCTGCGGCGCCGCGGGCGGTTGCTTCGTCGAGCGGCACGAGCATAGCACGAGCGTCGCGGCGCTGGTTGCGGCCAAGCGGCGCCAGCGGCTTGAACGGGCTTTCGCGGCGGCATTTGCAGAACAACTCATCGCCGGATGTTCTCCCCGGTGGCTCGCTTCGGACGCAAAGCGGCGCGGCCGCCGGCGTCGGGCTGGGCCGGCGCCGGAATGTTTTCCGTCGCGGCAGGCCGGAAGATCGTGAATGGCGGGCAGCCGTTGAGAAATTGCGGATCGGGCCGATCGGGATCTTCCGGCACGCGGCCGCCTAAACGCAGCACCGCCAGCGGCCGGCCCCAACGGTCGGCTTCCTGGAGCGGATTGGCCCCCGGTCCGGCGTCGAACCAGTTCGGGCGTTCGGGCTTGTCGAGGATCGGCAGCGCCATGCCGGGGTCTTCGAGATAGATGACGCGGGTCACGAATTTGCCGTCCAGCGCGAGCTGCAAGTCTTCTTCGCTCAACTCGATCGGAATCGGAAAACGCCGTCGTTCGCCCGGCGGCGGATAGAGGCGGTCGATGACTTCGATGGTCGGAAAGACCTCCAAGCCTTCGGCGCCAGGAATGTTCGAGACGCGCAGGCGATAAACGGGCGCGATCAACAACCCGACGCTTCGCGGCGTTTCTTGCGCGTCGCCGAAAGCGCCGTTTGCGGCCAACGAGACCTTAACGCCCTTGGGCGCCCGGATCTCGACGGGTTGAAAATAACCCGACAATGGTCCGCCCCGCTCAAGTCGCACGCTTCCAATCGCTCCCGGAGGCGCAAGGCCCTGGTGGCGATAGTGTACGTTGGGGGCCTGGGCCGAGAGCGACGAAGCCGCGCCGAGCCAGACCGCCAGCACTTTCGCCAGCGTGCGTGCAACGCGAACCCGGCCCGCTTGTCGGGCGGCGACCGGGGAGCGGAGCTGATGGACCATTGTCATAGGTTGAGAGGGCCAGACGGTTTCGTAGGTCAGGCTTTCCAGCCTGACGTTTCGTCAGGCTCGAAAGCCTGACCTACTGTTGTTAGCGGCTCTAAGGCGGTTGCCGCCCGCAGGCGGCAACCGCCAAAAATCGCCTCTGTTCAGGCGAGTTCGTTACCTAGCCCGCTCATTCGGCCGGGCACGACCCGTCGGTGCATTCGCACTCGTCCGTGCCGACCGCCTGATGGTGCTTCCGCCAGGGCGGAGTGAACTTCAGCCACCCAGCGCGAGCTTGTTCGTGGATGAACACCTTGTGCGGCGGTTTCGGATAGCTGATGCCCGGCGATTGCTTGACGTGAATGCCCACCTTCTCGACGGGACCGGGAATGTGCGTGTGCGTGTGGTTCTTGATCGTGTGCTTCCGCAAGCCGGCGGGAATTCCCAGCGGGACGTGCGGCGGGCCAGGCAAGCCGATCGGCGTGCCGGTGATCGGCATGCCGTACTGCGGCGCCGAAACCCCCGCCATGAAGGCCGGCGGCATCGCGCCGTCGGGGCCGCAGTAGCCGGCCGGCATCACGCCGCCCGGTCCGCCGACCATGCCGTCGCCCATCATTTCCTCTTCGCCCCCGACTTGCAGGTCCTTGTTGCCCAAGCGAATGATCGCCAGGATGGCGCCGCGGCGGTCGGCTTCGACGATCGGGTCCATGCCCGGATCGAGCCGGGTGCTGACCAACGTCTCGACGCCCGCCAACGCCAGTTCCTGGAAATCGGGATCGGGCAGGTAAATCACCTTGGTCACGAAATTGCCCGACAGCACCTGGTCGAAGTCTTCCTCAGTGAATTGCACCGGCACGCTGTTGTGCGCCAAGTAGGCGTCGGTGCGCGGCAGCGAGGGGGCGATTTCAAGCGTGGGGTACAGCTCGACGCCTTCGCGGCCGGGAATGTTCGTAAGTTTCAGGCGGTAAATGCCTTGCGAAAAGTTTTGCCGGCCCGGGCAAATCAGCGGTTCGGAATCGAACGAACCTGGCCCTGAGACGTCCCAGGCGACGGCCATGCCTTCCGGCCCGGCAAAAGTCACCTGCGAGGCTGCGCCAGGCACGCCCGCCGCGGGACCAGGGTTGCCGAGCATCATCACGCCCGGTCCGGGACCGTCGACCCCAGGCCCTGGGTGCATGATCTGCGCCGCCGGCGGTAAGTTGTTGCTTAACGGCGCCTTGCAGCCGGCCAGGGCGACAAGGGCGCTACACAGAGCCCATCGGTACTTCATCGAATCCCCCCTCGTTTTGGCCTAGGCGCAAGAGCCGGGCCTGCCGGCCTGGTCCGTGGCACTGGCGGTTAGTTCCATCGGGTCGTACGAACGACCTACGTTGCCAAAACACTTTGGCGTGGCCTCAGCGCCGACGCCGTCCTATAATCCCGCCCAGCTTTGCTGTTGGTCCCTTGCGGGTTTCTCCGAAGATGCCTCTCGGCGGACCAATAGCTGTGGTGACGGCTGCCATGGCTGGTAAGCCTCAGTGGTATTCGTCGGCCTCGGCATTCGCGATTCTTTGGCAAATCCAGCAAAACCCAAAGATGACTCACCGGTTTCCTAGCTTGTCAGTCGCCTGCCTGATCTTGGCGGCACTCGCTTCGGGCCGTCCGGCGTGGGGACAGGCCGAAAGACTGCCTGCCAAGGCCGAGGTCGACGCCCAGCACGTCTGGCGGCGAGCCCTCGCGGCGCTCGATCAGCATGCCTCGGTGCAGTGCAAGCTGTATCAAGAAGTCCAGATGTACGACCAACATCTGTTGGGCCACGGGGCTTACCTGCAAGGCCCCCCCGGCTACTTCTGGTCGAGCTTGGAACTGGCTCTCAAAACCGGCGGCGAACACGATGCCATCGTGAAGCAGCGCTGCGACGGCAACCGGCTCTGGATTTTCCGCTCGATGGACGGTCTGCCGCGCTTGAGCTGCGTCGACGTCAAACGCGTGCTGGCGGCGGCCCGAGCCGAAGGCCGCGAGCGAACCGCCGTGCCGGCCTTGGGAATCGGCGGATTGCCGAAGTTGTTCGACGCCGTGGAGAAGGGATTCCGTTTTACCGACGTGCGCCAGCAGCAGTTGGAGAAAAAGCCCGTTTTCGTGCTGCGAGCCGAATGGAAGCCGGATCGGCTGTTGCGCTGGCTGCCCGAGCAGAAAGAGGCGATCGAATCGGGCGGCAAGCTCGATTTGAGCAAGTTGCCGCCGCCCGTGCCCGATCATTTGTTGATTTACCTCGGCGCCACGGACCTGTTTCCGCGCCGCATCGAGTACCGTCGCGCCTCGGCCAACGTACAGAATCCAAACAAGGAAATCCTGTTGCTGCTGAGTTTCTCGAACATCGCCTTCGACCGGCCGGTCGATCGGCGGAGTTTCGTGTTCGAGCCGGGCCCCATGCCGATGGCGGACGAAACCGATTCGTACATCCGCAATTTGGGGCTTACCCCTGTGCCGGAAGCGGCCGCTGCTTCCGCTGCTGGGCCAACCCGCTAGCGACGCGCACCGCCTCGATCAGACTGCTGAAATCGGCGCGCCGTTGCCAGGCCAGATCGAATGCCGTGCCGTGAGCGACGCTGGTCCGCACGATCGGCAGCCCCAGCGTGACGTTCACCGCGCGGTGCATCCCCAACAGCTTCAAAGCGATGTGCCCCTGGTCGTGATACATGGCGACCACGGCGTCGAACTCGCCGTCGCGGGCGCGAACCATCAACGTGTCGGCGGGGTAGGGGCCCTGTGCGAGCAATCCGGCGGCTTGCGCCCGCGCGACTGCGGGTTCGATCAAGGTCCTTTCTTCGTCGCCGAACAAGCCCGACTCGCCCGCGTGCGGATTGAGCGCGCAAACGCCGATCGACGGCGCCGCGCCTTTCAGCGGGCGCATCACGCCGTCGGCCAGCCGAATCTTTTCGAAGATCGCCTGGCTTGTGAGCTGCTTAAACACGTCGCGCAGCGCCGTGTGCAGCGTGACGTGTACCACGCCCAAGCCGGCCGGAGCGAGAATCTGCTCGTCGTGCGCCAGATAGAGCATCATGGCGAAATCGTCGACGCCGCACAGTTCGGCCAGCAGTTCGGTATGGCCGGGATAATGATGTCCGGCCGCCCACAGCGCGGCCTTGTGCAGCGGAGCGGTCGTGATGCCGTCGATCCTGCCGGCGAGCGCCAACTTCGCCGCTGCGACCAACGCCTGGTAGGCCGCCTCGCCGCTGCGGGCGTCGACCGAGCAGGGGGGCGCCGCCAAGGCGTCGTCGCCGACTGCCTTCAGGCAAGGCAGCAGGGCAGGGGAGGGGCGCGCTTCCTCGGGCGAGGAGATTTCGACGATTTCGATCTGGCTTTGCCACAACCGGGCCGCCCGACGCAGAATTTCCGGATGCCCGACGACCAGTAGCCGGCTGCCAGCGTGCAAGGCCGCCTGCGGCCAGGCGCCGACAATCACCTCGGGCCCCACGCCGGCGGGGTCGCCCATCGTCACAGCGAGGAGGGGATGAGTCACCGAATGCGTCGCTTTTTATAGAAGGGAGATAGGGAGTGAGAGAGAATGGAGACGTTTTTTAAGTTGCCGGAGATCAGCTCGTCTGCCCTCGCCTCGATTGTATTCACCCAATTGTATCTCCGGCGGATTAAGCGTAGTATCCCAGGATGAACCGCATTTTTGCTCCCCTGGCATCGTTCGCCGTTTTGTTTCTGCTGGCCACGCTCGCGCTGGGCCTGTTTTTGCGCACGGGCGATATCCGCAACCCCTCGGATTTAGACTCTCAAGCGTGGGCCACCTGGCATCGCCAAGCTGGCGTGGCCGCCGGATTGTTCGTGGTGCTGGTCAATAGCATCGTGGTGACCTACTTCGTCGGCACGAGCCGCTGGTGCCGCGAGGTCGTCGACACCTACTCGCTCGACGCTGAGTTCGTCCGCCGCAGCAATCGGCTCAAGCACGGCACGTTTCCGCTGGCTTTGTCGAGCATCCTGGCGATCGTCGGCCTGGTGGCGCTAGGCGGCGCGGCCGACCCGGCGGCCCGGCTGAGGCTGCCGCCCTTGGGCGGATTGACCTGGACCAACATCCATTTCGCCGCCGCCTGCCTGGTGATTTGTTTCGTCGCCTACGCAAGCTTCATCGAGTCGTACAACATTCGCCAGAATCACAAGTTGATTACCGAAGTGATGGGCGAGGTCGGGCGGATTCGGAA
>DATKRK010000293.1:0-35275 GCA_035532215.1 Pirellulales bacterium
GCCGTCCACCAGCGGCAGACGGTGTCCCGAGTAACACCGAGCACATCGGCCATGTCGGCCTCGGTAAAGCCAAGCTCGACCCCACGCAAAGCACGCAAACGAAGCACTTCAAGGGCTTCATCGGACAATAATCGGCCGTCGGGCAATGCAATAGCCATAATTGCCGCCTATCACTTCACTTACATATGTTTCGGATCTGTTTCCGGTAATGCTGTCGTGCAATTTACGTGCCGGGGTAATATTCGCCATCACACCTTCATCCCCGCATTTCCTCTAAGATCGCCGCCACATCCAAGGTAATATTCGACGTTCTCACAGGAATGACTCTTATGCGCCTGGCCTCAAAGAGCTCATATTCAAAGTCAGACGGATCCGGAACAATAATGTAAGCTCGATCACCAGGAAGCGAGCCGCGTTTCTCCCAAAACTCGTCCGTAAACAACCTGAACAAATACGACACATTTGGATCTCGAAAGCTATAGCCGATGAACAGAACGACTCGACCGAGCAGGTCGGCACGTAAGCGGTGGTCCAGCGCGGTCGACAACGACAACCTTGCTTCGTAGTCGGATTCAGTCAAAACTATCTGGTCCGGATGGTCGAGGTCTCCATGAAACTTCACGATTTCGCAACCGCTTTGTGCAAGGCCCATCTGGGCCTCAACTGCGACTACCTTATGCGCCCTTTTGTGCAGGTCGAACGCGCGCTCTATAAAGTTATCGAAATTCGTTGTATAAAATAATTTGCATCTATCAAGCTTTGCCAGTTCGTCGTGAATCGTCGATCGCACAATAGCGCTGTCAGGCGGGTCTAGCCTTGACAGCCAGTTGGTCAGCTTCGCCGTTTGTCCAGCATGTTTCTGCTTAAAGTATTCGAGGATCTGAAGGTCTGTGCCGCGGACCCGCGCCAAGTCCGGATCTTGAAACCCGAGCAGACTCGTAGCCTGCGCAACGAGCTCACCCCACGACGGTCCACGAAGCGTTTTTCCATTCTCTTTCCATTCGAGCGACATTGAAACTCCCGCTCCCACAAATGGAAGCAGCCGCCCATCCCTGTATCGCTCTCTCAGTTCTGCCGGGCAAAGCATTTCTCAAACCTTTTGAGCCAAGATGCGAGTCAGCGAGTGGTAGTGCGGAATATTGTTGTGCGGATGCACTTCGTGTAGGTCGCGGTCCGTTGAGTGAACCAGGCGCCAACCAGAAAACGCCCGCTCGTATTGCAAATGCGGTAGCAAAGCGGGTTTAAAGCCCGGATGCGCTGCCAGGTCATGGAGGCGGTCATTGAAGGCAACGACTACGTTGTAACCTCCCAGCTTCCAGGAGCCGTATCATGCTTCCGGGAGACGTGCCCCAGAAGCATGGGCACGACCGATAACCGTCATCATACCCGCCGTCCATCTTAGAACCTACTCACAGTGAATCGATGAATGCTTTTACCGCGCGACGGTATTCGCTTCGCCCCGTCCAATTATATAGAACGGCGTGACTTAATCCAATCATCTCCTCAACCTCAGCTTCGACGCGCGCGTGTCGAAGTGTAATAAAATCGACGATCGAAATATCGCCACCCTCTCGTTGCTGGTAGAATCTGTAAGCTAAGTCGGGTGTCGTGTGAACGAATAGCACGCCGATTTGAATTGGTTGCAACTCGCCCACCGCTTGCCACAAGTCATTGAGCAGCAATGCATTGCACGGCGAGTGCTAGCATGAAAAGAAGCGACCTCCGATTCAAGAGCGTTTCTGGGAGCAGTTGCGCCGCGCGGATCCGATTTCTTATATCGCGATGGGCGACAACGATGTTGTCGTCTCAATGCGACGCGAGTTTATCGAGGAGTTGATTCGACCCTGAATCTCGGGCGCACAGACCACTTTTGCGATGGCTTTCAGAAACACTCGATCATCGCCAACTCGCGGCTACCCGCCCGCCATCGCACCGATCACATAAAGCGGCTCGGCGCCCGAGGCGACGGCCGCAGGCAGCGGGGCGTCGGGCGGCTGGTTGGAAAGATCTTCAAGGCAGGCGAAGAATCGCAAGAAGGGCCGGCGTTGGTGCGTGACGTGGTCGCGGATCGTGCCGCAAAGCACCGGATAACGGGCTTCCAGCGCGTCGAGCGCCGAAGCGAGCGTCGCCGGCCCCTCGATTTCGAGCTGCACTTCGCCTTCGACCGCAGCCAGTTTGCGCAGATGGTGCGGCAACACGACGCGAATCATCGTAGCGTCTGGACTTCGACGGAAAGGACGGCCGGTAGATCGCGGACGATCGGCGCCCAACGGTCGCCCCCGTCGGCCGAGCAGTAAACCTGCCCGCCGGTCGTGCCGAAGTAGACGCCGCACTCGTCGAGCGAATCGACCGCCATCGCGTCGCGGAGCACGTTGACGTAGCAATCGCGCTCGGGCAGCCCCTTGCCGAGCGGCTCCCACTCGTTGCCGCCCGAGCGGCTGCGGTAGACGCGCAGCTTGCCGTCGATCGGGTAATGCTCCGAGTCGCTCTTGATCGGCACGACGTAGACCGTTTCAGGCTCGTGCGCATGAACGTCGATCGCGAAGCCGAAGTCGGTCGGCAAATCGCCGCTGATCTCGTGCCACGAGTCGCCAGCGTCGTTGCTGCGCATCACGTCCCAGTGCTTTTGCATGAACAGCACGCCCGGCCGCGCGGCGTGCATGGCGATGTGGTGCACGCAGTGGCCGACTTCGGCATTGGGGTCGGGCAGCTCGTACTTCGAGACCAGCCCGCGATTGATCGGCCGCCAAGTCTGGCCGCCGTCATCGGTGCGGAACGTGCCGGCCGCCGAAATGGCGACGAAAATGCGGTTCGCCTCGCTCGGGTCGAGCACGATCGTGTGCAGGCCCATGCCGCCGGCGCCGGGCTGCCAGAGCTTGCCGGAACCGTGATTGCGCAATCCGGCCAGTTCACGCCACGTCTGGCCGCCGTCGGTCGTGCGGAACATGGCGGCGTCTTCGGCGCCGGCATAGACCGTGTCGGGATCGGTCAGCGAAGGTTCGAGATGCCAGATGCGCTTGAATTCCCAGGGGTGCGGCGTGCCGTCGTACCAGAGGTGCGTGCCGGTTTCGCCTTCGTAGGCGAACTTGTTATCCACTGGCGCCCAAGTCTGGCCTCCGTCGTTGGAGCGCTGGATCAACTGCCCGAACCAGCCGCTCGACTGCGACGCATAGATGCGGTCGGGATCGACGGGCGAGGCCTTGATGTGGTAAATCTCCCAGCCGCCGAAATGCGGGCCGCTGACGTCCCACCGCTCGCGCTTGCCGTCGGATGTGAGAATGAACGCGCCTTTGCGAGTTCCGACTAAAACGCGCACTCCGCTCATTGCCGCTTTCCTTTCTGTGCTGTTGCCAAGCTAGGGGGCGATTTTGATTGTTTCCGACTTATTCCAAGGAAACGGCCGGCGCCGATTGGCGGATCGACAACAGCGCGCGAACTCATGCGTATTGAAATGATTGTGTAGCGATTGCTAAAAATAATGCCCCATGCTCGGCTGTCAAGACGCATGGTGCAGCAACCGACAAAAAATGGGCCGTGCAAGCGGAAGCGGCTGATGGTTCGACGCCGTTTGCTTGCTCAGCGAGATTGGCGTTGCCGCAAGGCTTCGTAAAAGATCACTGCGGCGGCGGCCGAGATATTCAGGCTGTCGGCGGCGCCGCACATCGGCAATTTGACGGGCGTAACGTCAGGGCCCGACCAGATGTCGGAAAGCCCGGCTGCCTCGCTGCCCAGGACGATTGCCGCGTCGCCGGCGTAAGAGACGTCGGTGTAAAGCCGCTCGGCATCGACGCGGGCCGCGAACACGCGGAAGCTCCGCTCGGCGAGCCAGCGTTTGGTTTCTTCGGCCGATGCGGCGGCGACGGGCAAAGTGAAAACCGTGCCCAGGCTGGCCCGAATCACGTTGGGACTGAAAAGATCGACGCCATGTCCGGCGGCGATCAAGGCCGAAACCCCCGCGGCGTCGGCGCTGCGCAGCACGGCCCCAAGATTGCCGGGCTTTTCAACGCCTTCTACGACGGCCACGAGGGCGCCCGACGGCGGCTTGAGATCGTCCAATCGCGCCGCAGGCGTTCGCGCCACGCCGAGTACGCCTTCGGCCCGGTCGCCGAAAGCCAACTTGGCGAACACCTCGGGCGTGACGGGCAGAATCTCGGCGCCGCACGAATCGAGCGAATCGAGCAACCGCCGCGCTTCGACCGTTCGGCAAAGCGGCTCGCAAACGAAGATTTCGCGCAATGCGACGCCCGCTGTGATCGCCCGACGCAGCTCGCGCACGCCGTCGATCAGGATACGGTGTTGTTTGTCGCGCTGCCGGCGCTCGCGCAGCTTGGCAGCGTCTTTGACGCGCTGGTTTTGCAGGCTGGTGATCGGCGGCGACGACATTTAGCGACTATAGCCTGTGGCGCCCGCTGGACGGAGTGAGCCACGGATGAAACACGGATAAAATCAAATGAAACTTCGCTTTCCACCGCACGCAAGTAGAGTTCGAACGCACGGTCCTCTTTGTGTATCTTATCCGTGTTCGATCCGTGTTTCATCCGTGGCTAAAGTCCGTGGCTAAAGTCCGTGGGGCGTGGCTCGTTTTGCACGACAATCGCCAACCCTTGTTTCTAGTGGCGACAACGCCCTAAGTGGCCAATCGCGCCATCGCCCCGCAGGGCAGTTGGCGGCGGCCGACCGTGCCAACCGACATTTCGCCGGTTTCGATCTTGCCGGCGCCGAACGCCTGCGCCATCAAGCGTCCCAATTCATCCGGCCCGAAGCCAGGCGAATGACAACTCAGCAGGATGAAGCGGCGATCGGCCTCGGTCAGTTCGGCGCAAAGCGAAAGCAGTTCCGGCAGCCCCTCGGCCAGCTTCCAGATTTCGCCCTTGGGTCCGTGGCCGTAGCTGGGCGGATCGAGAATCACGGCCTGATATCGGTTGCCCCGTTTTAACTCGCGGCGGACGAACAGGATCGCATCTTCGGCGATCCAGCGAATCGGCGCCTCGGCCAGGCCCGAAAGCTCGGCGTTGTGCCGAGCCCAGGCGACCGTGTTGCGGGCGGCATCGACGTGCGCCAACTCGGCGCCAGCCCCCGCGGCCGCCAAGGTGCTGCCGCCGGTATAGGCGAACAGGTTCAAGACCTTGAGCGGCCCGATGGCTTGCCGCACCTCGTCGGCGATCCAATCCCAGTTGGCCGCCTGCTCTGGAAATACGCCCAGGTGGCCGAAGTCGGTGAGCTTCAGTTCGAACCGTAGAGGGCCGTGCGCGATTGTCCACGGCGAAGGCGCCGCGGCGCCGTTCGATTGCCAGACGCCATTGTCTCCGCTCGTTCGCTGGTAACAGGCGACGGCTTGTTTCCACTGGCCTGGATCGGTCGGCGACGCGTCGTCGGCGGCTGGGCAGAGACGCTCGAGCACGACGCCGCCGAAACGTTCGAGCTTACGGCCGTCGCCGAAGTCCAAAAGCTGATACTCGTCGGAAGTGAACATCGCGAAGTTTCCCGGTTCGCCCCGAAATCGGCCGCCTCCGCTTCGGCAGGCACGCTCCACGGATCACGCCTTGCGATCTATTTTCCTCGAACGTCTCTGCGAACTCTTGCGGTGCAGCCGGTAGCAGACGCCCGCTTTCGAACGGATGTGATCGCCTTCGCGCTGCAGCTTCCAGTCGCCCATGTGCTTGGCGTTACAGACCGGCTTGTTCGTGAGCGGGTCGATGCGCGTGTGGTATGAGCCAACCGCCAGATCACGCGTCATCCGGGTAAGGGCCATTTTCAAGCTCACTGGAGCTTTCTCGCGCCTGACTGGCAATCAAGAGCACTTGTGCATCTGGTCAGGGAATTGGTGCATGTCCCCGCTCTTGGCAAATTAAACAGCCGCAACTTCCGGCTGGCACGTAATGCCGCAAGCCATGAAGCTTCCCCAAATTGTCCCGGTCGAAGCGGTGGAAAACCCGCTGGAAGTTCTTTTCCTCGTAGCTACCGGCAGCCGCGTTCTTGTCGAGATATCGCCTGACCGCATAGGCGCAAATATCGACCAGTTGGAGACCGCCGACGCGATCGCTTGCTGTAAAGAAGGGCACGTCGATTACGTGCTGCATCTTCCCCCACGGATGCCCGCGTCGCCTGTAGTCCTTGAATTGGTTGACGATGGACGCTTCTGTCGAATAATCCTGATCGAGGACAAGCAAACCATTATCGATTTTCCGCCGGGGGCTCATCTTCAATTTCCAATCGTCTCTGCGCTTTAGAAACGCATCGAACCGCGACACGACCTGTTCAAAGGCCTGACGCACGGGATCGATGTGTCCGGCGGCAACGCCCGGATGGGCTTTCAAGACGGCCTCCCCAAACAGAATAATTCCTCTGTGCGCACCAACGAGATCGAGCGCGTCTTCAAGAAGACTAGAGCGTTCCTGGCGGGTTAGATGGATAAACGACTCCGTCCGCTTGTACTTTTTCTCTCTGGCCTTTTTCGCCTTGGCCGTAGGCTCGGCCGCGATCTTCGCGTGGCGAATCGCGGTTACCCTCGCTCGGCGGTCCGTCCATGACATTCCGGCAAAGCCCGGGATTTCGTCCTGCTCCTTGATGGTGCAAGCGAATTCAGCCGCATGCAACTCGAACTCATCGCCAGGCTGGCAGTAGCCGCTCTTGAGCCCGTTCAGCCGCTTATCCAGGGCGAACCAGGTGCCTTCGTGGACGGCGAGTCCCAAAAGTACGTAGTGGCGCGTATTGGCGTCTGATAGATCGGCTGCACCAGAAGCATCCGCGTAGAGAAGAAACATGAGCAGAAAAATGGAGGCCCGGGAGGGGTTTAGCCCCAACGTGCCGTAGCACTCCCAGGCCTTGAATGCGATGGTAGACTCGCTAACTTATTCTAGCCCTCGGCCGCCTGTAAATCAATTCCGTTGTTTGTTTTTTGCCGATTTCCGTCGCCGAAGATCGGCTAGTGAAGAAGATGCCAGAAGCGGTAGGAACGTTCGTACCGTTCCGTTTCTTCGTCGGATGTCACGCTCGCCTGCTTGAATGATTTTTGCGAGGGCGATTCGGCTCCGCCGCGTAGATTGATTCGGGACATCGCGCCTTGGTCGGAGTCGGTCGCCCATCCTCGCGATGACGCGCGGTTACGATGGAGCCCATGATCCATTGGCAGCGCGCGTCCGTCGCATCGACTGAGGCGATGAAGCCGCGCGTGGGCGGAGCCCTTAAGCCGTCGAGGATGAGGTCGAGATAGCTAAACAACAGTCGGCTACGGTCGCGGGCCCGAACCCCCGCCTTTTCGTTTGCGCTCTTTGTCCTGGCGGCGCGCCGTTTTGCGCCCTGGCCGGTAGCCGGCTTTCGGCAAGCCCCGCTCCCCAGATTTGTCGCCCTTGGCCGGGTTGGCGATGCTGTGGTAGTGGTCGTGCGGGGCGCTGGCTCGCTTGCGGCGGGCCTCGATCGCTTCGCGCGGCGGACGGTCTGCAATCAGCCAGTCGCAGCCTCAGGGAATCGGCCAAGAACTTAGCAGCGTTCTTCGCCGTCCTTCTGCCGTGCCATGTTATCGACCCCCTTGCTGCCGTTAGTTTGGACACGATGTTGTCGCCGATGGCCTAACCAGATGAATCACCACTGCACTGGCAAGTAGCTGAAAAAAGTACACAGGTATTTCCGAGCCGCCGCCGCCTCAAGCGGCTCGGGCTGATCTTCACGTTCGTGGACCAGGCTGTTTCGATACTCCCGGACCAGGTGCGCATTCTCTAAGTCCGTGTCGGGGATGCTGCGCCGCGCCGCCAACGCCTCGAATAAGTCATGCGTTTTGATATCTGTCCCCCACGTGACATCCCAATACTGCCTCGCGCCCGTCTCGAATTCCGCGAACAGACGCATTATGTAGGTTCCTTCAAGGTTTCGTGAAGCAGTGACAATCTCGCCGTGCCGAAGGTCTTGAAGGAGAATCGTGGGATCGTGTTGCGCGTGTTCCAAAAAACGATCAGCGGCTTGCCGCATCGCCACGTGCTCTCGCTCAACGGCTTTAATTCGGGACTGCCATTGATGCCTAGTGGGCATGCTGCCTCATCTCCGCAAGCACCTGACCCAATGACTCTTTCGAGAAGGGTAGAGCTTGAGCATCGCGCACTATCGCCACCGGCCCCTGGCCGGGAAAAACGTAGTGGAGATTCCAACGTCCCTCGTAGTGGTAGATGCTGGCGATATCGTCGTATGCCGGCATCAAATAAAGATCCACCACGCCATCGGTGCCAGGGGCAGACCGGCCTACGGGCTCGAGGATAATGCGGCACGTATCCGCCTGCATGAGCAGCGCAGGGATCCGATGCGTGCCGACCCTCGCATCGTCAAGTTTTTTCTCCACTCGCTTGGTGGCCCATCCCAATTCCCTTGCCCACTGCTCGACCGCCGCTACCAGTTCGGTGACCCGGTCGATCCAGGCGAACCGCTCGCGCATGCGAGTAGTAATCTCCTCTTCTATCTCATCCGTTGCGGGGCCAGGCTGGTCGGGTGATCGTCCCCAATCGAAATCAAGCCGATCGGGAGTTCCCCGAACATCAACTATGTATTGAGGGACTCGCCTCGGGGCGCCGCGTGGGCCGCGCTCATGTTGCACACCCTTGGGCACGAAGGTAAAAACGACCGCGCCGCCCGCTTCGGGCTCATAACCGCTCACAATGTACTTCTGCTGGTCGGGCATCTAACCACTCCTCGATTCATTCGTTGACTTCAGGGACGCGATAGATCGTCGCCCAAGCATCCGGCGTCATCTCAGAACTTCGGGCCGCCGCCTTTCTTCTGGCGCCGCTTCTGCGTCTTTCGCCCGGGTCGATAGCCATGATTCGGCAACCCGCGCTCGCCGGCCGGCTCGCCCTTCGCGGGGTTGGCGATTGAGTGATAATGGTCGCCGCCCTGATTCGCTCGCCGGCGCCGCTTGTCGAGCGCCGCCTCGGGCGGACGGTCGGCGATCAGGCAATCGCAGCCGGCGCCGATCAAATCTTGCCGACCGGCCTGCTCGAGCGCGCGGCGAACTTCGAAGTAATTCTCCGGCTTGAAGAATTGCAAGAGCGCACGCTGTAGCTTGCGGTCGCGCAGATGCTTGGCGATATAGACCGGCTTGTTCGTCAGCGGGTCGATGCCGGTGTGGTACATGCAGGCCGCCAGGTCGAACGGGCTGGGAATGAAGTCTTGCACCTGGTCGGGCTGGTAGTGATTGCGCTTCAAGAACAACGCCAGCTCGATCATCGCGTCGAGATCGCTGCCCGGATGGCTGGCGATGAAGTAAGGCACCAGATACTGCTTCTTGCCCGCCGCCTTCGAGGCTTTCTTGAACTCTTTGTCGAAACCGAGGAAATCGTCGTTGGCCGGCTTTTTCATCAGGGCCAACACGCCGGGATCGACGTGCTCGGGCGCCACCTTCAAATGCCCGCCGACGTGGTGCGCGGCCAATTCTTGCACGTATTCCGGGCTGCGGCGGGCCAGGTCCATGCGAATGCCCGAGGCCACGAAGACTTTCTTGACGCCCGGCTCTTCGCGGGCCTGCTTCATCAAATCGATCAGCGGGCCGTGGTCCGTGCCCAGCAGCTTGCAGATCGTCGGGTGCACGCAGCTCAGCCGCCGGCAGCGGGCTTCGACTTCGGGCCGCGTGCAGCGCATCTGATACATATTGGCCGTCGGCCCGCCGATATCGCTGACCACGCCGCTGAACTTGGGATCGGCCGTCATCTGGCGGATCTCGCCCAGCACCGATTCTTGGCTGCGGCTTTGGATGATGCGGCCTTCGTGGGCCGTGATCGAACAGAACGTGCAGCCGCCGAAGCAGCCGCGCATGATCTGCACCGAGTCTTTGACCACCTCAAACGCCGGAATCTTTTGGTCGCCGTAGCTCGGGTGCGGCCGCCGGGTGTAGGGCAAGCCATAGATGCGGTCCATCTCGGCTTCGGCCAAAGGCAATGCCGGCGGATTGGCGACCACCGCCTCGCGGTCGTGATACTGCACCAGCCGCTTGGCGTTGTAGGGGTTCGTTTCGTGATGGGCGATGCGCGTCAGCTCGACGAAGGCCCGCTTGTCGGTCGAAGCCTGCTCGTAGCTAGGCAGCGTGATCGTGTTCTCGGTCGGCGGCGTTTCGCTGGCGCCCAGGCGATAGACGACGCCCCGCAGATCGCGCAACTCGCGCAACGTCTCGCCGGCAGCCAAGCGATGGGAAATCTCGACGATCGGCCGCTCGCCCATGCCGAACACGACCAAATCGGCTTTGCAATCGAGAATAATCGAGCGGCGGACCTTGTCGCTCCAATAGTCGTAGTGAGCCAAGCGCCGCAGGCTGGCTTCGACGCCGCCGGCGATGACCGGCACGCCTTTGTAAGCTTCCCGCGCCCGCTGACAATAGGCCAAGGTCGCCCGGTCGGGTCGCCGGCCGATCTTGCCGCCAGGGCTGTAGGCGTCGTCGTTGCGGACTTTGCGGTTGGCCGTGTAGTGGTTGATCATCGAGTCCATGTTGCCCGCGCTCACGCCGAAGAACAGCCGCGGCTTGCCGAAGGTCCGCCAGGCCTCGCAACTTCGCCAGTCGGGCTGGCTGAGGATCGCTACGCGAAAGCCTTCCGACTCCAGCAGGCGGCCCAACAGCGCCATCGCGAAGCTCGGGTGATCGACGTAGGCGTCGCCCGTGACGAACACCACGTCGACTTCGTCCCAGCCGCGATCGAGCATTTCTTGCCGCGTCATCGGCAGCGGCAATGCGGGCGCCGGCGCGCGGGGCGGCTGGCCGAGAATCGGCAGCGAGAGATTGACGGCTGGGGCAGGGGCGGCAGGCATTCGAATCCCGGTGAGATGCAGCGAGTTCGCCGTCCGGCGCAAAAAAACGCCCCCGACGGCGGCTCGAAGCGAATAGGTCGGACCAAGCCTATTCTAATCCGCCCGCCTAGAGGAGGACTACTGGGCGCCCTTTATTCGCCGGCGGCAATCTCCGCCTTAATTGCCTCGACGAAACGCTGGCAATGCTTGGCTTTCGAGGCCACCACGGCAACGTCCAAGACGCTCCAGGATCTTGCACGCGTGCTGGATTTTATGGTATTTTGGCTTGTTTGTGCCGCGCGCCGCCTTGTTCAAGCAGTTCGCTAGCTGGGACTTGGGGATTTGTTCCACATCATGCTGCTTGGGTAAAGCGTTGACGTTGAACCCTTGCCCGTAGAACGCAGCAAGCGCCTGCCGGTCGGCTAAAAACCACGCCTCCATCGCCTGGGCCATGAGGTGACAGTGGCGGTCCTCGGCTTCCTCGGGTTTCATCCAGCCATCGCACTCGTGCAGGTGCAGCCAAGGCGGGCGGCTGACTGCGCTTTCAGAATCGACCAACAGGACGTTGAACGCATCCCTGTGAGCGTTCAAGGCGGTCTTGTACGCGGCAAAAGCAGCCTCGCGGCTGCCGCAGGCGATGATCTCCCAACGCACCTTGTTTTGCCGAGCAAGTTGCCGAACGTCGCGGAAAAGCTGGCCAAACGCTTGGCGAAATTGGTGCTTACTATCCTTGCCATCGCCGCCGCCTTCGACGTAGAGGCGGATCTCGCGAGTCATTGCCTGCCCCCGATTTCACCCATTTGCCACAACTCGCCAAGCGTGTACTTTTCCAACCAATCGGTCAGATGAGCCCCTTCAAGTCGGCGAAGGTGCGTGCCGGCATCGTCGCGTTCGCAAACGATGATCGCTTCGGGGAGGTCGCTCAATGCCGAAACAAGAATATCGGAATGAGTTGTCACGATGAGCTGACAGCGTTGGGAGGCGTCTCGCAGCAAATCCGCCACGAGGTGCAATGCGTCGGGATGTAGGCCGTGCTCGGGCTCTTCAATACACACGAGTGGGGGCGGACTAGGGTGATCGAGTATCGCCAACAACATTAGAAAACGAAGCGTCCCATCAGAAATATGGCGCGCAGACACCGGACCATTCAGACCCCGCTCGTAGAATTCGATCCCCACGACACCCCCTCGAACTCTCAATGAGATGTCCTCGATTCGTTCGTTGAACCTCTTGAGCCTGCCCAACAGATCAGCCTTTCTCGCTGGGCTCGTGAACAAATTGTTTAGCACGAGCGCTAAATTGCTTCCGCTCTCCAACAAGTAATCTTCCGGTTCGTCTGCGGCAACGGGGATTCTTGGCGGCTTGCTCGCCTCACGACTCCATCCCTCGACATATAGGCCGATCTGAGCGAACTGGCTCGCGAGATAAGTCAACTCGGGATATCGAATCGGATCTCGAAGCTGGTGCAGGATCGATTGATTGGTCCTAATTGATTCTGGCGGCAACATTTCATGAGTTCGTTGAGCGTCAGGGGTTCCAAACGCCGCAGGGCTGCTAATCTCGATCAGCCCCAGCCCAGTTTCGAACCGGTAAAAATACTCTGGTTCAATTCCGGGGCGCGGGATGGTCGAAATCGATTCATCGACCAAAACGAGCCGCTCTTTCAATGCACTAAAGCAGAAACGATGCCGCAGTGATTCAGGGCCATCCGGATATGCGATCGTCGAGGCGACTTCCGCAACCGGACTCGGCTCACCGCCCTTCCAGAGCCATTCGGACATTCCCCCGCTTGAGCGGATTGCCGCCTGCGGCAATGCCTCTAGCAAGCTGATCGCCTCAAGGAAATTCGATTTCCCTGAAAGATTCGGGCCGATAAGCACGTTGAGCGGTTCGAGCGCAATTTCTACCCCCTCCGATCCGAAGGTAAGAAAATTGGTCAGTCGAATTCTCTCGATCAACCGCTTGCCATCCATCCGCGCTCGCCGTGCAAAAGGGATATGGGTCGTCCCCCCAAGCCTAGCAGAAATCTTGACTCGATGGCAATTGAACGAAGTTCGCAGCGGGACGCAAAATCGCCGAAATGTCCAGCTCGCGATGGCTAAATTGGCGACGCGGGCGTTCGGTTATTGCGGTTTGGAGATATGCAAATAACGTCCTCCGCCGCGCCAGTGGCGGAATGGCGATCAGTCCGTCCCCACCGCTGGGTCTTTGGCCGGCGGAATGATGTAAACTTCGCGGCCGTTGAACTCCCGGCGATGCCGGTCGTGCGGAATCGGACCGGCCAACCGGCGAGGCGCCGGCAACCGAAAGCCCGCCCTCTCGTCTGCCTTGCCAAGCGCAAGGGCTTGGCCTCGCTACGGGCGTCGCCTGCACGCTGCTCACTGAAGCTATCACGCTCTGCCTGCGGTTTGGCCTGGGCCGTCCTGTCACGCGCCGCCAGCGAAGGGATTCGCTGGCACTTGAGCGTTGATTTCTAGCGTCTCGTTATTCGGGCTCATTCGGCGCGGCTGGCGGCTTACGTTCGCCATTGCCTTCCGGCTGAAAAAACCGGCTGACGCGAGTTAGTCCGTCGAAGATGTATTTCACGCACGAAACGTGCCCGGCGTCGTACCAGACGATCTCCGGCTCGCCGAAGGCCCGCCAGAGCGACTCGGTGCAGACCGGCGGTATGATCTCGTCTTGCTTGGCGTTGAGCATCAGAATCGCGGGCTTTCGGAGGCGGACCCGCTCGGCGTAAGTCACCGGGTCGATGCTCTTCCAGAGGCGAATGAACTCGTCCTTCGTGCCGCCGCCATCGGTCCATTTTTGCCGCAAGCGGGTCAACTTGGGATTGTCCCAGGCGACCTGGCCCACGTCGCCGCCGGCGAGCATCAGGCAAGCCTTCGAGAATCGCGGTTCGACCGTCACGGCCAAGGCGCTGGTGATGCCGCCCAGGCTGATGCCGAACACGCCCAACTGTTGGCGGTCGACTTCCTCTTGGGCCGCCAGCCACGCGGCCCCGCGGCGAATGTCCAAAATGGCTTGCCGCATGCCCTCGACCGTCTGTCGCGGGTCTTCCGAGATCATGCGAACTTTGACCTCGGCCGGCCGGCGAGGACCATAGTACGGCAGCTTCAAAAACAGCGCCGCCACGCCGTCTTGGGCTAGCGTGCGGCTGAACAGCCGCGACAGTTCGAAATCGCCGCCCAGAATGTGCAGCACGATCACCGCCGGGTGCTTGCCGGCGGAAAGCGGACGAAAATATTCGCAGTGGACCGTGTTGTTGACTTCGTGCGGCGTTTCGACCGGCGAGGGAAACGTGAGTTCCGAGATCGCGATGCTCTTGGAAACGGTCGGCAGCGGCTGCTGGCGAAACGTGAAGTCGTGGGCCTGCAAGCGAAACAGTTCCGGCACGGCTTGCTCGTCGCCCGCCGGTTCGAACCGCACTTCGCCCCTGCGAACCTCGGTTTCCGCCGAGACCGCGGCGCGAGCGGCGAGCATGGCCAGCGAAAACGCCGCGGCGCCGGCCGCAACTCGAAGGGTGCAATTCGTCATCTTTCGGCGTTTCCTCGCAGGTTGATACCGTGCCCGGTTAAGAATGAGACGTGCGTAGGTCGTGGGGCGGCCTTCCAGGCCGCCGGCCATTGACCGCCAGGAAGGCCGCCCCACAACAAGATTGGGCTTGGTCGTCGGGCGGCCTTCCAAGCGGGACTATTCGGGCAGGTTTTCCGCTGACTCGCTGGTCGCTTTGCGAGCCCGCGGGCGGCGGGTTCGATAGGGGCGATTGACGGGAGGCTGCTCCAGAGGATTTGGGGCGTATTGCACGGCTTGGTTGACGTCGCGAGCGCCGGTCTGCTCGATCGGCGGGGCGCCTTGGGGCGCGGGCCGCTCGGCCGGCTTGGCGGCGGTTTCTTCCTTCGATTCGCCGTCGTCGTCGGCTAACCGCTGCTGAGCGCGCTTGACTAAAGGCCGCAGCTCGCGATTGTCGCCGTAGAGCTTGACGATGCTGCTCCACAGCGAGCGGGCCTCGACGATCTTGCCTTCCTCGTCGAGCCTGTCGGCGTCTTTCAGCCGGGCTTCCAGGAACGCCGCCCGGTCGGCGGCCAACTCGGTCTTGTCGTCGGTCAAAGCGGCAATCTGCCGCCGGGCCAGATTGACGTACGGCCGTTCGTCGCCTTCGTCGGGCAGCAGGTCGACCATGCTCTGATATTTCTCGATCGCCGTGACACGGTCGCCGAACTGCTCGTATTTGTACGCGTCGGCATAAAGCCGGGCGCCTTCGGAGGGCAGCTTGCCGCCAATCTTCAGCCTGGCCGCCACCACGCGTTCGGCGTTTTCCATGGCCAAGTTATCGAGATATTGGCGGGCCTGCGGCGCGTATTCTCCATTGGGAAACTCCTCCAGCAGTTTCTCGCAGTATGTCTTTGCGTAGTAGCGATCCATCGGATCGGCGCTGGCCATCAGCGGTTCGGTCCGGGCGAACAGCTTGCTTTCGCTCTCCGACCGCAGAAACCAGGCGCCTAAACCGACCGTCAGCAACAAGCACGCGGCCAAAAACCAGGCCCGCTCGTAGAAGGGCGATTTTTTCCCCTTCTTTCTCTTCTTGCCTTTGAGCAGTTTGCGGACTTCGGCCTGATCTTCTTTTTCCTTGGGCACTTTCAAAGCGCTAGGCCCGCCCGAGGCGGCGTGCCCCGCCATGCCGGCCCCGGCCGCGACCTTTTCCTGCACCTCGCGCAAGGCCTGGGCCACGGCGGCGGCGTCGTGCGGGCGCTTGAGCGGATCTTTTTCGAGCAGTTGGTTCACGAGATGATCGAGCCAGATCGGGCAATCCATCACCAGCGACGACACGCGCGGCGGCGGTTCGCCCAGGTGGTGATAGAGCATCTGCGCCGTCGAGTCGCAGGTGAACGGCAGGCGGCCGGTCAGCATCTCGAACATGACGCAGCCCAGCGTATACAAGTCGGTGCGGTGCGAGACCGAAGGGGTCCCGCGGATTTGCTCCGGCGCCATATAGGCCACGGTGCCCAGCGTGTGCTTGGTGGCCGTCAGCCGCTTTCCGAATTGCACGCGGGCAATGCCGAAATCGGCGATCTTGACTTGCCCGTCTTCGGTGAGCAGCAGATTGGCGGGGGTCAAATCGCGATGGACGATGCCCCACTCGTGCGCGTAGGCCAGGCCGTCGCAGATTTGCAGACCGTACTCGATCACGGTTTCCCAAGGCAGCCGCCCGCGTCGCCGCACGAGCGAGCCCAGCGAACCGCCGCTGACCAGATCCATCACCAGATAAGCTTCGTTCTCGTGCCGGCCGCCGCCGTAACAGCGCACGATGTGAGGGTGCTTGAGGGCTTTGAGGATCTCCAGTTCGCGGGCAAAGCGGGCCACGATCCGCTTGCTGCCGGCGGCTTTGGCGGAAAGCACCTTGAGCGCCACCACCCGACGCGTTTCGACGTGGGTGGCCCGGTAGACTTCGCCCATGCCGCCGGCGCCGAGCTTTTCTTCAAGCACGAAAGGACCCAGGCGGCGCTGGTCCGTACTCATGGCAGGCTCCGAAAGTTCGACGATGCACGCCCCCCTTTGGCCATGAATCGTCTGACTGCCCGACTTCTGGCCAACTCATTGTAACCGATGAATGTGCGGCAAGGTAGCGAGCAGCACTTAACGGTACATCAGCGGGCAATTGGGAAGGCGCTGCATGAAATCTTTGATCGCCGAATCGGGCGGATAGGGACGGGCGACCTCAAGATAGGCGACGTCGTAGAGGTACTCATCGCCCAATAACCCCCGCAACCATCTCGGAACGCCAGGTTCGGCGCTGGGGTTGAAATCGAACAAACCCGCGCTCGTCGAACCCGTTCGCTGGTAGTCGTAATGGACGATGATATTCTGATGGCGGAGCGACTTGAGCGCCTCGCGCTGATCGCGAGTCTGCCCAGAACGCCAAGCGAAAACCGCGATCGCCAAGACGATCGCCGCCACGAGAAACCGCTGACCGAAGTGAACGACGCGACGTGCCATCCGACACCTCTCGCTAGATACTTCGCGGAAAACGACTTCCGAACTTTGCCTTTTCTTCGGCGAGCGCGCAAACGGCAGGCCGCCGCAAAACTCGGAGCCGGGTTAAGTGCAGGAGATTGACGCTAACACAATCCTAATACAAGACTAATGATATCAACACAAGACAAATTGGGCAACTTGGCGGCGCATTCGGTCGACTTAAAAACCGCAAGTCCATGATCTAAAAATACTTATGAAAATCGACGAATTCGCAGGCAATTCTTCGAGCAACCGCTTTACCCTCCTGGCGTAGCTTGTTTGCGATGCGCGCCTAATGAACCGCGATATGAGCCAGCATTCTTTGCAAAGCGCTGCGATGCGACGTGTATTGCGTCGTTGCTTGGTCGCCGTCGGAAGAATTGGCTGCGTGATTGCCGCAACTGTGCTCGTGGCTGCGTCGCTGATGACGTTTCCTGGGGGCGTGGCATTCATGATTGCCGCTTGGCTCGGCTGTTATTCGGCGCTTTTGCTGTTTGGGCATCGTGGCTGGCCTGCTTTGGCAGGGTGTCTGCTCGTGGTGTTGGTCAAGCGAATCGATTGGCCGCCAGGATTAGGATGCCTTGCAGCCGCGACTGGTCTGGCGATCGTGCTGGAGCTGCGTTGGCGGCGAGAAATCGATCGGCCATCGTTTCGGCGCATGCGGATCACAATGCTGGCCGTTGTGTGGGTCGGCTGGCTCGGCTTTGCCTGGGACTGGCATCGCTCATACCATGCAAACCATGTCGTCGCCGCCCCGGATGCAAGGCCGATCGTTTGCATCGGCGACAGTTTGACGTCGTATCCGCCGCGCGGCGGTTATCCAAAGCACTTGGCGCGACTGATCCGCGCGCCGGTCATCAACCTGGGGCAACCGGGCGTGACCACGGCAGAAGCTTTGAAGCAATTGCCGAAACTGAAGGCGGCGCGGCCGCAGGCCCTGATTATCGAGTTGGGCGGCCACGATTTTCTTAAGGACCCGAGTTGGCTCAAAACCAGCGGTCGAAGCGCCGCCAAACGCAATTTGGAACAATTGATCGCGGCGGCGCGCTCGCTGGGGGCCGAAGTCGTAATCATCGAAGTTCCGCGCGGGTTTGTCGTCGATCCTTTCGCAGGGCTGGAACGAGAGTTGGCCCGGCAATTCGATCTGGAACTCGTTTCCGACACGGCCATCCGCAATTTCGTACTCTGGAGCCGCTCGTGTCCGCCCGGCGCCTGGACCGGCGGCCCTTATTTGAGCGACGACGGCCTGCATCCCAACGCTCGCGGCGACGAGTATCTGGCGAGCGTCGTGTTTCGCTCGTTAACCCGGCTATTCGGCCCTGAGATCGCGTCCGAGCGGCCGTGATTCGAGAATAAAATAACATCCCAATCTCCAGCGGGCCGGAGAGTCAGTTGCCAGGCGATTGGGGACAATGAGACGTGCGTTGGTCGTGGGGCGGCCTTCCAGGCCGCCGGCCATTGACGGCCTGGAAGGCCGCCCCACATGCCGCCCAAGCGTCTCGTTGGCGCCCGCGTGCGGTATAGCTGCGACCTATCGATTCGCTTCGATCGCCGCGGATTCCGGCGGCGGATTGAGCAGATAAGGGCGCATCAGCTTGATCGTCGCGGCAGTCTCGAAATAGGACTTGGCCCCGTGACTTAGCCCGACGTGATTCGAGACCTCTCGCGTGACGATTTTGTCCCGTTCGCCGCCCAAGTCGCGACGATAGACCGGGCCGGTAACGCCCATCGCGATCCGCCTGCTGCGGCGGCCGAACAGAAAACGATAGAATCGCAGCGCCTGATCCCGATGGTTCGTGAACACCAAAAGCTGGTTGATTTGAGACATCGAACGGCCGAACGGCTGGCGTGGCAGCAGATCGTCGTTGTCGAGGGCCGCCCCCATCAGCACCGCATCGACGTGCCGGGGCCGGCGATCGGCGCGGGGCGCCAGCCGATAGCGGCCGAGGTCCCCGCCACCGAGCAATTCCAAGCCGCCCATGATAATCCGGGCGCCATAGCTCGAGCCCGACATGGAGATCGGCGTCTCCTGGGGAAGCTGATCCGCCAGCCACGCCAAGTAGAACGACGCCGCGGGCGTCCGCCACAACTTGACCTTGGCGTCGTTCAGCCGCCGGCCGCGAATCCGATCGCAGGGCCAAGACCAAATCACGAACCGCAACGGGGCCGCCTCGGGCGCCTGGCGAACCAAGCGACCATAGGCGAACCACCCGGTCTCAATGGTTTCGGCGTGCGAATAGTCGTTGCCAACGACGAAGAAACTCGTGGTTCGTTCCGGCGCAGCCGAGAGGAACGACTGGCGGTCGGCCGCCGCCCAGCGGCGCGGTTCGTACTTCCAGTATTTCATCCGCATCGCGGCCTGTTGGGGCGAACCGCAGCCCAAGCCGCGGCAACTGACCACCCATAGTTCGTCGCCCGGTCTTGGCAGGGCGCGCGTCGCCGAAACCGGAGGCCGCACTGTCTCGGAAGTCGCAGGCCCGGAAGTCGCAGGCGCCGCGGGCGCGGCCGCCGAGGCGACATGCTGGCAAACCGCCAGACAGGCCGCCAAGGTCGCGATGCGACCGCAGCGCGCCACGTGCCGATCGAAACTGCCCAGCGCTGAGATTTCCACTGAATGATCGCCCGGCATCGCCCCGTATTGGCGCCGCGATTACGTCAGTTCAATCATACCACGAGATTCAACGCCGAAAAAAGCGAGTCAGGGCTTCCCTGGACAATCGGCCCGCGTCTTCCTCAACCTTTGTCTCGCCAGACATCGTCGGAATAAGAGCGTTCCAAGATTCGCCCATATTCGTTCAGCGAGCGGCGCTGGCCGACGGAATGCCAAGGATTGATGCCTTTCAACTCGGGCATGATTTCGAGGAGTTGGTCGACCAGGGTCTGAGCGAGCCTTTCGATCGACGTGTTTTCGGCCTTTTCCATGATGGCCGCCACGGTCTTCATGATCCGCACCATGCGGGCGCGCTCCAACACGGGCGGCGAGAGGGGGCCGGCGCTGTCGACCAGCAGATCGGCAATCGGCACTTCCAACGCTTGCTGCCACTGATAGACGCGGCTCAGCGGCAAGTCGCTGGTTTCCTCCTCCTCGCGACGCAGTTCGCGAACTTCTGTTCTTAGCAACTGAGAGACGCGACGCAGCGAGACGCCTTGCTCGCGACGGACTTCCTTGATGCGGTGCCAGCGTGGCTCCGACGCGTGGCTTTCGGCCGCCTTGGCCGTGGGTTGGATGGCCGGAAAACCATCCGCCCCAAGTTCCGATATGCTCATGCTCTTTCGCTCCACCTTCCCGCGATTCATGTTGGTTTGCGGTCGCTAGGGACCAGCCCGCAATTGCTGGTCGATTGCCAGGACTAGCCGTCCGGATCGTGGCATGGCGCGCATCGCCAGTCCGAAGGGCATCGAAAAACAAGAGGGCAAGCTGAACTTGGAAGCCGCTCGTCAGACGCGAATTACTCGCGTCGAAGTCCGCCAAGCCGTGCAAAGTTCAGAAAAACAGAAAAGCGACACGCTCCCTAAACCAAGGCCGACGCTTTCCGCCGCGCGCGAGCAGGGGAGGCTCCCGGCTCTTGGCGACGTTGCTTGCCCGCAGACGTCGACGGCCTATCTGGCTGACCCGCCAGTACTACCGAAGAAGATAGCACTACCGAAGAAGACCGCAACGGCAGCCGCGATCTTCGCTCCACCAATGATAAGTAGGGCCCGATCGTCGGACAAGTGGCTCAAGACGAAGCGATGAAGAATATCGCAATATACGTCACAAGGATTATTCGCCCAGCGCGAAGGCTTTGATTCGCCCCAAATAGTTCGGACGTTTGGTTCCCGACGCGCCGCTAGCGGCGGCGAAGCGGGGGCCGGAACGAGCCGTTTTGCCGCCGCCTGCGAGCCCCGCGGGCTGGAGCGCCTGGCGACTCGGAAACTCGAGTTCGCAAACGTGCCCGCGCTCGCGGACGAAGCCCAGCCAATCGTCGCCGTCGGCTGCTTGCCTCCAGGCGTCGAGCAACGAGCGCCGAATCAGGCTCCAGCTCGGTTGCGACGCTCCACGAGCAGCCGGCGCCGACGAAAGTCCGCCCCAGCGGCGCTCGCCGGCAGGCCAGCCCAGCACCGCATCGCAACTGCCAAGCGTCCCCCACATCTTCGGCAAACAGCTTGGGCTGAGTTCGCATCGCTCGCTGCGCATCAACGCCACTTCGCCCAAGCTATGCGACAGTCCGGTGCGCACCGCAGCCGCCTGGCCCCAGCGAGCGGGATGAACCACCCAATGCACTTGAGGAAACGGCGCCGAGAGTTCGTGGACGACTTCGCACGTGGCGTCGGTCGAGCCGTCGTCGATCACGACGAGTTCGAAGCTTGGCGTCAGTTCGGGCAAGACTTCCAGCAAATCTGCGATCTGCGACGCAATGACAGCCTGGCCGTTAAAGACGGGAAAGAAAACGCTCAGCGAAGATTTCAAGACCGCCGTTCCTTTGTAAGATCGATCGTCGCACCGCTCGGTCCGCGCAAAAACGCTGCCGTCCAGACCGCGCCTGCACTTAAGCATCGGACGCCGCCGCCGAGCGCCTCCAGGATCGACGCCGAGAGACCTTTAACGCAACTTGTAATGGAACCGCCGTTTATGCGGCGCCGCGCGACGGGCCCGCCTATGACGGGACGGAAATTGGGGCCGGCGGCGCGTGAGAGCGAGGCGCAACTGGCGACCGTAGCCCGACCGGAGTATGCTGAATCTGCCGCTCGATCCGGCTAGTGCGACGACGCCGATGCTATACTGTGCCCGGTTAAGAACGAGACGTGCGTAGGTCGTGGGGCGGCCTTCCAGGCGGCCGGCCATTGACGGCCTGGAAGGCCGCCCCACATGCCGCCCAGGCGTCTCGTTGGCGCCCGCGCGGCATAAACGAGGCAGCTCTCCGCCGACGGGGGTTCCTCGCGTCAGTAAGCGACTGCCGAAATGTTGAGTTCTTGAAGAATCCTTTGCCATGTCGAAGCAGCCCGCCGCGGTCCCCGATTTCTCCAAGGGCGACGGCTTAGTGCCGGCCATCGCCCAAGACGCCGAGACGGGCGAAGTCTTGATGCTCGCCTACATGAACGCCGCCAGCTACGAAGAGACTTTGGCCCGAGGCGAGGCCGTGTATTTCAGCCGCAGCCGCAACCGGCTCTGGCGAAAAGGCGAGGAGAGCGGCCACGTCCAGCAAGTGCAGTCCATCTTCGTCGACTGCGATGGCGACACGATCTTGCTCAAGGTTCGTCAGATCGGCGGCGCGGCCTGCCATCAAGGCTATCACAGTTGCTTTTTCCGCCAGGTCACGCCCGAGGGACTGAAGACGATTGCTTCTCCCGTCTTCGATCCGGCCAAAACTTATACTGTGCCCGGTTAAGAATGAGACGTGCGTTGGTCGTGGGGCGGCCTTCCAGGCCGTCGGCCATTGACGGCCTGGAAGGCCGCCCCACATGCCGCCCAAGCGTCTCGTTGGGGCCCGCGTGCGGTATATAAACCGACTCCGTAACCGCCCCCAGGAAAGCCGCCGTGCAGAAACCTCGACCGACTTCGCCGAAACGCTTGCCGAGCCCGTTCGCGCATTTGGCCGCTATCGTCGCATTAGCCGCCGCTACGTCCGCCGCCGCCGTCTTGAGCGCCGAGCCGAAGTGGCCGGTCGTGTTCAAGGAGGATTTCGAGCACGGCGCCGACCGCTGGACGCCGACCGACGAGAAAGCTTGGAAAGTGGTCGAAACGGCCGGCGGCCGCGTCTACAGCCTGTTCCAACAGAGCGAATACCAGCCGCCGCACCGCAGCCCGGTCAACTTCAGCCTGGCGAAGGACGTGATCGTCGGCGATTTCGCGCTCGAAGCCCGCGTTCGCAGCACGGTCAAAGACTATGCACACCGCGATATGTGCCTGATCTTCGGCTACCAAGACCCCGCGCACTTCTATTACGTGCATTTGGGCAAAAAGACCGACGACCATGCCAATCAGATTTTCATCGTCAACGACGCGCCGCGGACCAAGATCTCCGAGAAGACTACTCCCGGCACGAACTGGGACGACGAGTGGCGCCGGCTCAAGCTCGTCCGCACCGCCGCCGACGGCTCGATCAATGTGTTTTGGGACGATTTCGAGCGGCCGATCATGACGGCCGTCGACAAAACGTTCGCCTGGGGCCAGATCGGTCTCGGCTCGTTCGACGACACCGGCGATTGGGACGACGTCGTCGTGCGCGGAGTTCGCGTTGATCGGCCGCGAACGCGGCGTAAGTAAACTGATTGGCTCGTCTAGGCCTCGACTAAGCGGCTCAGGCAACTCAAGGCGCCGGCCGAATTGAACGTCTTGGGCACGCCGGTCAGCCGTGCCACTTAAAGGTCCAAAGACGTCGTTGCTGCGGCCCCGGTGATTTATATTTCGGCCGATTTATTTATATCGCCGCGCGCTGCGCACGGCGAACGGACGCCGCGTCGCGAGATTCTCCGAGAAAACAAGGGTTTCTCGCGGCGCGGGACCATTCGGCGGCGCCAAAAAGAGGGCATTTCATGCCCGATCGACGCCCGTTTTGGGCCTGCTTTGACACATACCGATAAATCATCGCGATCGGCGATTTCGCCCGCGGGCCGAGATTTTGGGCCTTTTCGCATCTCGCGGGGGTTTATTATTTCCTGAAGCATATAAATCATGATTTTTCGCTTTCAAGGCGCGGCTCCGCAGCCGCCAAGCGCGCGTGTTCGCCAAGCCGCGCTCCGCGCGGCTGCGCCAGCCCGTGCTAGCGACTACGCGATCGTTTTTGGACCGGCCGGCAAACCGAGCTTATCGCCCCGGCGGCTTGCTCGCCATCGCAAGCCGCGCCTGGGGGCTACAGTGATGCCATTCGAACTGGTGTCAAGGAATAATTATCGCTTTGTTTGCCACCAGCTTTAGCTGGTGGTAGCGAAACAACCTCAACCTTCTTTTTCAGCCGGCTTCCTGCGGGCTGAAGACGCCGGCTAAAGCCGGCTCTCAAAGGGAGAGAATGGTTGCCGGTCCCCACCAGCTAAAGCTGGTGGCAAACACGGATGGGACCAAGCTCGTCCTTCCAATTCGCCTTTTTCCTTGACATGCTCGCAAACGCTATCACCTACCCTGGGGGCAATCTTGAAGCGATGTTCGCCACAATGGGCGCGCCGTTGTTATAATGACCCCTGTCAAGACGCCAGTCGGTTTTTGCGGGGAGGAGGGCACATGTCGCGCGACTTCGATGCGCTGGACGAGTGGCTGGGCATTCCGCCCGAGGACCAACCGCCCAACCATTACCGGGTGCTGGGCTTGCCGGCGTTCGAGCCCGATCCGGCCGCGATCGACGAGGCGGCGCGAAGGCAAATCGCGCAGGTCGAAAAGTTAGGCGGCGAGCGGGCTGCGCACGCGCGGGCGGTGATCGAGCGGCTGCGCGCGGCCGAGCGTTGCCTGAGAACGCCCGAAACCAAGGCCGCCTACGACCGCTCGCTCAGCGAGCGCCAGGCCGGCGCCGCCGCGACGACGATGCCCGACCCAGCCGCGACAGCGCCAGCCATTCAATGGCGGCGGTGGCTCGCGGGGCTGGCGTGCGGCGCCACCTTGGCGATCGTGATCGGCGTGTCAGCCTCGCGAGACCGGACGAAGCCGGGCGAAGCTGCCCAGGCGCGGGAGCCCGCCGTTACGACGAACAATATATCGAAGCAGGCTCGCGGATTTTCGCCCGAGCAACTTGCGACGCGCGTGATTGCCAACAATTCCGCCAGCAGCGGCGAGCAGCCGCCCGCAGAGGCGCCGCAAACTTCCGGCCTGACGCCGGGCGAGGGCGCCCGGCCCGCCAACGGCGAGGCGCGCAGTCCTAAAGCGGACGATCGCCCCGGCCCGCGCGCCGCCGGCAGCAACGGTTGGCCGCCGGCCTGGCTGCAGTTGGACGAGCGCGGCGAGCCGTGCCAGGCGACGCTGGCCGACGGAACCATGCTCAAGCTCGACACGTACGGCGACACATATCAAGCTTGGCGCATCGCCCCGCCCGTCAACTGGCAAGATTGCGAGGTGGTGATCGACTACCAGCGCGACGGCCTGGGCTTCGGCTGGGGCATCGTCGACTTCCGGATCGACGTGGCCGGGCAGAAGATGTATTGGATCGAAGAAGGCGGGGGACACAACGAGAGAATCAGGGGCGCGGGCATGGACGGGACGGACCCGATTGTCCTGCTCACGTTGGCGACTCAGAAGCCGCCGGTCAAGCAAGGTGAGCAACATGCGATCGGACTGGCAATCGACCACGATAGAGGCAAACTGTATTGGTCAACTAATGGGTCGGGGAACTTTGGAAAGGGTCCGGAATCGAAGCACGCAGTCTGGCGAGCCGGGCTGGACGGCTCCGACCCCGATCCGCTATTCGGGGCGCTGAGGCTCGCCGGTGGGATCGCCATCGAGCCACGCAGCGGGACCGTCTACTATTTTGACAACCTACGCCTGATGCGCGGCGAGCCGAACGGAACAAACGAAAGTGTCGTCATCGACAGACTTGTGTTGGACGAGAACAGAGCTTCCCGGGCGAGCACTGCCGCAATCGATTCGGCGCACAATAAAATCTACTGGTGCAACCACGGAGATCGTATCGCTCGGGCCGCGCTCGACGGCTCTGGGTTCGAGGTGGTCGTCGACATCGGTAACGCAGGACACATAGTCGGTGTTGCGGTTGATGCTGCCAACAGCAAGCTTTACTGGACTGAAATCCACGGCAAGGAGGTATGGAGGGCGAATCTCGACGGTTCGCAGGCCGAGACGGTCGTTTACACCGAGCGCGGTTCCACGGCGGTCGACGTGGACTCGAAACGCGGCTACTTCTACTGGACGGATTCAAGGATTGTCAAGGGATTGCCGTTGGGCTTCATTCGGAGGCTGAAACTGCCTCCGCTGCCCGTGGCGGAGACCAAGCCGGCGCCGCCTCAAATCATGTCCTTCGTTCCGCTGAGGCAGCGCGCCCGCGAAAAGGTCGTTGTGTACGGCAAGCACTTCACCGGCGTCGAAAAAGTACAGCTCATCGGCGATGACGGCCGGCAAACGGATGCCGGCTTCGAAGTGGTCAGCGATGGCGAGTTGACGCTCGTTGTTCCCCCGAAGCGCGAGGGCGTGAAGCACGCCGCGATCGTCGTACAAGGGCCGGGCGGAGTAACCGTTACGCTCCCGCGCGGCACGCACTCCGTCAAACCGCGAGGCGCTGCGTTTGATCGCACCCGCGACACCGGCAAATTTTGTTTCGCGGTTAGCCAGGACGCACGCTTTTTCGATGTCGAGCATTCGTTGGTTTACGCGCCATCCAGGGCGACTGTGTGGACCAAGGGCCGCGGCGATGTGGTCTTGTTCCTCAAAAACGGCTCGGCGAACGGCGCGGTTGGCTCCACCGGGATCGTCGTCTACCATGAGCCGTTCGCCCGCATCATGAGGCGTGCGAACGTCGAAGGCGACCACACGTATATTCCCGTGCCGGCGATCCGGCCGAGCTTCGTCGAATCTCTGCTCGAGTATGAGCTATCCGAATAAGGAGACGCATCACTCTGAAAAACTGAAATCCAGTTCGCCCATCCGCTTTGCAGCCATGACCTATCCGCCTGCGTTCCAGCCGAGGGCTTTTTTCTTTCCCCCTCTCCGCGCCTTCGCGCCTCCGCGTAACGCCAACTTTGCTCTTGTGCATCGCCCGCTTCGTGGCGGCTGCCCGCGGCCTTAATCCGCATTGCGCACGGACAACACTAACCCGACGCGCAAGCGAGGGAGTGTCACGGGGGCGGCTCGAAAGCCCTCGCTTGCGCGTCGGGTTAGTGTGCTTTTACTGCAACCGATTGCCGCAGTGTTGCTTGCGATTCGCCTGGAGCCTTCGGTGCGCAATCCGGGTTAAGCTGCCCTCCCAGCCGCTAGCCAGCCCGGCTCGCAAATCTTATGCTGAAAGTTTGCCGTCGACTCGGACGGCCAGCGTGAGGAGCCTTAGCTTGCAATTCCAACTCGTCAGCCCGTTCGAGCCGGCCGGAGATCAGCCGCAGGCCATCGCGGCCCTCACCGCGGGACTGCGCGAAGGTCGCAAACAGCAGGTGCTGATGGGCGTCACCGGCTCGGGCAAGACGTTCACGATGGCCAACGTGATCCAGAACATCCAGCGGCCGACGCTCGTCCTTTCGCACAACAAGACGCTGGCCGCCCAGCTCTACAGCGAATTCAAGGCGTTCTTCCCGTACAACGCCGTTCACTATTTCGTCAGCTATTACGACTACTACCAGCCCGAAGCCTATATTCCACAGCGCGACATTTATATCGAGAAGGATGCCTCGGTCAACCAGGAGATCGATCGCCTGCGGTTGGCCTCGACCAGCGCGCTGGTGAGCCGCCGCGACGTGATTATCGTGGCCAGCGTGTCGTGCATCTACGGCTTGGGCTCGCCCGAAGATTACAAGTCGATGACCGTCGGCCTCAGCAAAGGGCAGCAGGTCGACCGCGACCAGGTGCTGTTGAAGCTGGTCGACGTGCAGTACGAGCGGAACGACGTCGAGTTCGCCCGCGGCAAGTTCCGCGTGCGAGGCGATTGCGTCGAACTGTGGCCCTCGTACGAAGAATACGCCTGGCGGATCGAGTTTTGGGGAGACGAAATCGAGCAGCTTTCGATCATCAACCCCACCAGCGGCGAAGTCATCAGCCGGCACGACGAGCTATTCGTCTATCCGGCCAAGCACTTCGTGATGCCCGAGGAGCGGATCGCCGCGGCGATCGATTCGATCAAACAGGAGTTGGAAGAGCGGCTCGAACAACTGCGCAACGCCGGCAAGCTGCTCGAAGCGCAGCGGCTCAACGCCCGCACGAGATTCGATATCGAGATGATGCTCGAAGTGGGCTACTGTCCGGGCATCGAGAACTACAGCCGCCCGTTGAGCGGCCGGCCGCCGGGCGCCGAGCCGCAGACGCTGTACGATTATTTTCCCCAGGATTACCTGCTGTTCGTCGACGAATCGCACGTTTCGACGCCGCAGGTGCGGGGGATGTTCGCGGGCGACTTCAGCCGCAAATCGACGCTCGTGGAGCACGGTTTTCGGCTGCCCAGCGCGCTCGACAACCGGCCCTTGAAGTTCGACGAGTGGGAGCGGCGGATCCATCAAGTCGTACACGTCTCGGCCACGCCCGGCCCGTATGAATTGCAGCAGACCAGCGGAGAGGTCGTCGAGCAGGTGATCCGGCCGACGGGGCTGCTCGATCCGGTGATCGAAGTCGTTCCGGCTCGCGGCCAGGTGCCGCACTTGCTCGAACAGATTCGCCAGCGGGCGGCGGCCGGCGAGCGCACGCTGGTCACGGCGCTGACCAAGCGGCTGGCCGAAGACTTGTCGTATTACTTGAGCGAACAGGGCGTGCGCTGCAAATGGCTGCACAGCGAACTCGACGCCTTCGAGCGCGTGGAGTTGCTGCGCGACTTGCGCGAAGGGCATTTCGAGGCCCTGGTCGGCGTGAACCTGCTGCGCGAAGGGCTTGACCTGCCCGAAGTTTCGCTGGTGGCCATTCTGGACGCCGACAAAGAGGGCTTTTTGCGCAGCGAGACCTCGCTGATGCAAACGATCGGCCGGGCCGCGCGCAACGTACACGCCAAGGTGCTGCTCTACGCCGACGTAGTCACCGAGTCGATGCGGCGCGCCATCGAAGAAACGGCTCGCCGCCGGACGTTACAAGAGGCCTATAACCGCGAACACGGCATTACTCCTGAAACGATTCGCAAGAGCATCCGCTCGGGGATCGAATCGGAAGCCGCCGCACACGCCCAGGCCAACGCGGCGGTGGGCCGCGAGGACGAGCAGGTTTACATCACCGAGGAATACCTTGCCGAACTCGAAGCCGAAATGATGGACGCCGCCGCGGCGATGGAATTCGAACGGGCGGCGGCGCTGCGAGATCGGATCGAGCAGATGCGTTCGAACATCGGCAAGAAGGTCGGCGAGGCGTCCGTCCGCTCGGCGACAAAAAAAGAACGCGGCCGCCGCGGCAAGTCAGGCGCGCGCATTCCGCGGCCCAAGCGAACTTCTTAGCCGCGAAATTGCGGCCGCCGTCAACCGAGCGCTAGCCCGGATTATTCACCGGCCCACGCTATGAGTTGACACAGCGCGTTCACACTAACCCGAAGCGCAAGCGAGGTAAAAGCGTTCCTACTCCTCGCTTGCGCTTCGGGTTGGTGTAGGCCGGTGAATAATCCGGGCTAGCTGCTCTTGACCGCCGGCTGACAGGCGAAGGTCCTGAGTCAGGGATTGATCGTCGTCCCGAACGAAAAACGCCGCCGCGACATCCTCCAGCAACGCGCGCTGCTCGGAGGTGATGGCCTGCCTTTCCAAGTGTTCGCGCAGCGCCATGAACAACAGTTTGCCCTCCGGCCAACGAACGGCGATGATCGTCGGCACATCGCCCAACAATTCGTAGATTCGCGCCCGCGTGAGCCCCAGGCGTCGGGCCGCTTGTTGCACGTTGAAGGCGCGAGACCGGAGGCGACTTTCGAGGAGCGACGCGATTTGCTCGCCGCCGTCGATCCGCAATTGTTCGACGAGCGGCGCCACCAGCTTTGATTGAATTTCGTCGATTTGCGGAGGCAGCGGCTTGAGCAAGTCCGAAGAAATCCAGGACTCGATCGCGGCAACCGTTCGCGGAGCGATTCGCACCGCCAGGCTCGGATGGCCGCCCAGATGCGCGATGATTTGGTGCAATCCGCCGAAAACTTCCAGCACGGCGCGAACGCGTTTCTCGCCGTGCGTCTTGAGACTGCGAATGTCGGCAAGGCTCAGCCGCAAGTAGGTTTCCAACGGCGTCGTCCAAAGTACGCGAGGCAGCCGATCCAAACAGGGCGAAAAGCGTCCCAAGGTCTCGCCCGCCAGGCCGTAATCGCGGACGGCGTCGCGCCAGGCGACCCACAGCGCTTCCGAGACGTTGCGCACGTCGACCGGCCCGGCAGCGCGCTTCGAACCGTTGCCGGCGGCGTGAGTTTCGGTTTCCGGCAGATCGTCGACGATCGTGAGATCGGCGCCGGGCGGCAGCGGCTGACAGGCTCGCTGCAAAAGTTTCAACAGCGTGGCGATTTTTTTAGGGCCAATGCCCGGCGTGCCGTACAAATCTTCGAACGGGCTGGCCAGCAACTCCTTCAGGCTGCGTCCTACTAACGCCAAAGGCAGGTGGCGATCGGCGGGCAGCGCCCAGAACGCCAACGGCTTGTCGAGGCGGTCGACAAACTTGGGCGTTAACAGCTTCTGACGCAGCTTTTCGAAGCCGGATACCAAATGGTAATCCAGCATGGTCGTGGACTTGCTCGATCTCAAACGCCGTGCTCCTCTGTTCGCGCTCTCGGCGCCGGTGTTCCCGGCGGCGCCGTGCGCATCTCCCGCGACAAAGCGCGGCAACTTTCGTGCGCGGTTGGCATGCATGCACGCCCCTCGCGCCAATCGATCACGCGGCTAGAATTATAGCCCGATGTGGGCTGCGCGGCGAGAGGGAGCGCCGTATTCCCCGTTCTCGGACTTTTTCGAGAATTTTCCGTGCGCAGCGGATTCCGCGCGTAGGATTGCTCGGCCTGCCCTGCAGAGCTAGGCTACGATCATTTCCGGCCGCGCCGCCCCGAGGAACTTGCCTTGAAACGCCTGACGCCGCTCGCAACCTTATTGGCATTTTTCCTTACGATTCAGCAAGCTGCGCGAGGCCAGGAGTCGGCCGCGGCGCAGCTTCGGCGGTTGTTCGATGAGGCTTGGGAGTTCGATCTGCGCGAAGATCCGCTGTATGCCACGCAGGTCGGGGACCACCGCTACGACGACCGGTTGCCCCGCGCGACCGCGGCCGATTGGACGCGCCGCCTGGAAAAAGAGCGAGAGTTCCTCAAGAAACTGGAATTAATCGACGCCGCCCAACTTGCCCCCCGAGAGCGCATGAGTCGCGAAATCTTCGCTCGCTTGCGCCAAGATCAGGTCGCCGAATATGAGTTTCGCGCCTACTTGACGCCCATCACCAACCGTTCTGGATTCCACGTGGAGTTCCCGGAGCTGGCGAAAAACTTGCGATTTCGAAGCGTTCGGGATTACGAGAATTTTCTCAAGCGGCTGGCAGCGTTCGGGCAGTACGCCGACGACCATATCGAACTGATGCGCGAGGGCCTGCGGACAGGGATGGCGTTGCCCGCCGTAGCGCTCGCCGCTTACGAACCGCCGATCAAGGCCCAGATCGTCGACGATCCGTCGGAGAGTCTGTTATTCGAGCCGTTCGAAAGGTTTCCCGATGCGATCGACCAGGCCGATGCTCAGCGGCTGGCCGACTCTGCCCGGCGGGCGATTGCCGACAGCGTCGTGCCGGGATATCGCCGTTTTCTGGAATTCATGCGCGACGAGTACGTACCGCACGCGCGCGGGCAAATCGCCGCCTCGGCCTTGCCCAAGGGGCGCGAGTTCTACCGCCATCGCGTCCGCCAGTTCACGACGCTCGACCTCACGCCCGAGGAGGTTCATGAAGTCGGACAGTCGGAAGTGTCGCGAATCCGCAAAGAGATGGAACAGGCGATCCGCGACGCCGAATTCAAGGGCGACTTTGCAGCTTTCGTCGCGTTCTTGCGCAGCGATCCTCGCTTCTACGTCGAGACGCCCGATCAGCTGCTGAAAGAAGTCGCGCTGACGCTCAAAAGAATGGACGGCCAACTGCCCAAGCTATTCAAGACCTTGCCGCGCACGCCCTACGGCATTCGGGAAATCCCGGCCTATATTGCTCCGAGCACGACGACGGCCTACTATCAACCGCCGCCGGGCGACGGCACGCTGGCCGGGTTTTACTACGTCAACACCTTCAATCTCAAAAGTCGCCCGCTGTATGAAATCGAGGCCCTTTCGCTGCACGAAGCAGTGCCAGGGCATCACCTGCAGATTGCGCGTCAACAAGAATTGAAGGACTTGCCGAATTTCCAACGCTTCGCCGGCTTCACCGCCTTTGTCGAAGGCTGGGGGCTGTACGCCGAGAGACTGGGCTTGGAGACCGGCTTCTACCAGGATCCTTACAGCAATTTCGGCCGCCTGAGCTACGAGATGTGGCGCGCGTGCCGGCTGGTGGTCGACACGGGCATGCACTATCTGGGCTGGACGCGCGAGCAGGCGATCGAGTTCATGGCCGCCAACACGGCGCTAACGAAGCTGAACATCGTCAACGAGGTCGATCGCTACATCGCCTGGCCCGGACAGGCGCTGGCCTACAAGACCGGCGAATTGAAATTCCGCGAACTGCGCCGCAAGGCCGAACGGCGGCTGGGCGAGCGTTTCGACGTTCGCGAGTTTCACGACGTCGTGCTGGGCAGCGGCGCCGTGCCGTTGGCGGTGCTGGAACGGATCGTCGACGAATACCTCAATAGCCTCGACAACACAGCCAAGTAGGGCGTTTAGCCCGGATTATTCATCAGCCCATACCAACCCGAAGCGCAAGCGAGGTGGAGCAATCGCCTTATCTCGCTAGCGCTTCGGGTTAGTGTGAAGCGCTTTGTCGAGCATTCTCGGGGCTGATGAATAATCCGGGTTAGGCGGTTGCCTATTTTGTGGCGCCGTACGATTCGCGCCGGCGACTGATGGTTGAACTGCACGGGGCGCACTCATTGCTTGCCGATCGACAGCATTTCAAGCTCGACGGTTTTCCCCGTCGCCATATCGCTGCCGCCGACCACGACCAGCCGCTTGTCGCGCCAGGGCAGCAGACGATGAAAGAACCGCGGGTGCGCGATCAATCAACAAATAAGAATGCGTGATTAAAAAAGATTGCACTTAACGAGGCCAACTGTCATAATCCGAGTCAGCCTACCTGTTTCGGTTCCTCGATTGACCTACCTCACGGAAGGAGCCTCCATGAGCCTGCTTGCGAATCACTCCCTGAAAGCCGCCCTTGCTTTGGCTTTAGCGCTGACAAGCAGCACTGCGTTATATGCCGCAGAAGCGGCAGTCGCGGGTCCCAAACGCGTTGAGGCCCCCGGTCTCGGCGACCCCGGCGCGTTGACTGGTCTGACCATTGAAACCGGCCGCGATCAGGGCGTTGTCGCCGTACTACGTGGTCGCGACGCTCAGCAGCAATTCGTCGTCACCGGCCATTACAGCAGCGGCCAGACGCGAGATCTCACACGCCAAGCGGCTTATGAAGTTTCCCCGGCGGGCATCGTTACAGTCGACTCCACCGGCTTGGCGTTGCCGTTGACGGACGGCAAGACGACCATCACGGCCACGGTTGAAGGGGGCTTGAAAACCACCGCTGACGTCGTCGTCGAGCGGTTCGTGAACGACGTGCCGGTCAACTTTCCGAACCAGGTGGCGCCCGTTTTCACGAAGCTCGCTTGCAACAGCGGCGGCTGCCACGGCAAGGCGAGCGGCCAGAACGGCTTCAAGCTTTCGTTGTTGGGGTTCGAGCCGACAGAAGACTACGAGCACCTGGTGAAGGAAGGCCGCGGCCGGCGCCTGTTTCCGGCTTCGCCCGACCGCAGCCTGCTGTTGCTCAAGCCAATCAACGCCATGCCGCACGGCGGCGGGCAGCGCACCGATCGACAGTCGCACGAATACCGCCTGATGCGGCGCTGGATCGAACAGGGCATGCCGTATGGCAACCCGGACGATCCGAAGGTCGCCAGCATCCAGGTCTACCCGCCGGGCCGCTCGATGAGCCGCAACGGCGAACAGCAAATCATCGTCCTGGCCCATTATACGGACGGTTCGATCGAAGACGTGACGCGCGTCGCCACGTACGACTCGAACGACAGCGAAATGGCCGAGTGTACTCCGACCGGCCTGGTGAAAACGCTCGATCTGACCGGCGACGTGGCCATCATGGCTCGTTACCAGGGCCAGGTGGGCGTGTTCCGCGCCAGCATTCCGCTGGGGATCAACGTCGACCACTTGCCCCCGGTCAGGAACTTCGTCGACGAGTTCGTGTTCAAGAAGCTCAAGACGCTCGGCGTGCCGCCTTCGGCCGTTTGCGACGACGGCACATTCATTCGCCGCGTGACGGTCGATTTGGCGGGTCGTTTGCCGCTGCCCGAAGAGGCCGAAGCGTTCCTGGCCGACCAAGACCCCCAAAAGCGCGACAAGCTGGTCAACCGCTTGCTCGATAGCGGGGATTACGCCGATTACTTCGCCAACAAATGGAGCGCCATTCTGCGCAACAAGCGGCGCGACGCAAATTACACCCGCGGCTCCTATGCTTTCCACGGCTGGATCCGACAGAGCCTGTACGACAACAAGCCCTACGACCAGTTCGTGCGCGAGATTCTGGCGGCCTCCGGCGAAATCGGCCAGAATCCGCCCGTCGTCTGGTATCGCGAAGTGAAGGAAATCAATCAGCAGGTCGAAGACTGCGCTCAGTTGTTTCTCGGCTTGCGGATTCAATGCGCTCGCTGCCATCACCATCCGTTCGAGAAGTGGAGCCAGCGCGACTACTACGGCCTGTCGGCGTTCTTCGCCCAGGTCGGCCGCAAGCCCGGCATGCAAACCTCGGAAGAGCGCATCTTCCATCGCCGGGGCGTGGCTCAGGCCGCCAACCCGAAGACGGGCGAGCAATTGAAGCCGACCGGGCTGGGCGGCGAGCCGCTGGCGATTTCGCCCGAGCGCGATCCGCGCCAGGCCTTGGGCGATTGGCTGTCGGACCCCAGCAATCCGTTCTTCGCCCGGGCGCTCGTGAATCGCTACTGGAAGCACGTCTTCGGCCGCGGCATCGTCGATCCCGAGGACGACATGCGAGTCACCAATCCGGCCTCGAACCCCGAATTGCTCGACGCTTTGTCGGAAAGCTTCATTTCGAGCAAATTCGACCTGAAGAACCTGCTGCGGACGATCTGCACGTCGAGCACGTATCAGTTGAGCGCCGAGCCCAACGACTACAACGTGAACGACAAGCAGAACTTCTCGCGCTATTATCCCAAGCGGCTCACCGCCGAGGTGCTGCTCGATTCACTCGACCTGGTAACGGCTTCGACCACCGGCTTCAACGGTTTGCCTTCGGGCACGCGTGCGGTGCAGTTGCCCGATAACGGAGCGAATACCTACTTCCTCACGGTCTTCGGCCGTCCGGAAGGGGCGAGCGCCTGCGAATGCGAGCGATCGCAAGAAGCGAACCTGGCCCAGAGCCTGCACCTATTGAATTCGGCCGAGGTTCAGAACAAACTGTCTAATGGTCAGGGTCGCGCTGCGAAACTGGCCCAGGATACGGCGCAAACGCCGGAACAAAAGGTTCGCGCGCTTTACATGTGGGTTTTCTCGCGGCCGCCGGTCGCCGATGAGACGTCCGTCGCGTTGGCTCACATCAATCGCGTGGAGAACAAACAGCAGGCCTACGAAGACATTCTATGGGCCTTGGTGAACACGAAGGAGTTCTTGTTCAACCACTAAGTTCGAGTTTCGCGGTTTTCGAGCGTAGTTTGAGCGGGCCGCCGCATGGGGCGCGGCGGAAAAACGGCAGTCGGCGAGCCGTAATTCGCGAGACAGGTCTCGCGGCGGCTTGGTCAGCCCGCGAGGCTGACAAATT